>NZ_JBDTQE010000034.1:0-29108 GCF_039932285.1 Flavobacterium sp. | reverse complement strand
GAAGCGGAGAGTAAGGGATTCGAACCCTTGGTACAGTTACCCATACGCTTGTTTAGCAAACAAGTCCTTTCGGCCACTCAGGCAACTCTCCAATAAAGAATGTAATTCTCCCTTTTAAGCGGTTGCAAATGTAGGGTATCAAACGAATATTACCAACTTTTTAGTTATTTATTTTTATTTTATTTGTTATTAATTTTTAAAACATTTAATAATCAACATTATACAATAAAAATGAATTTATTATTTAAAACTAAATAGTTATTATATTCAAAAAAAAACTAGTTAAGAACTATAAAATCTTTTTAAAATTAGTAAATTCGCCACTGTAATTTAAGAATATTTCAAAAATGAAAAAAGTAGTTATAGTATCAGCAGTTCGTACTCCTATTGGAAGTTTTATGGGAGCATTATCAAGTGTTCCTGCCCCTCAATTAGGAGCAATTGCCATTAAAGGTGCATTAAATAAAATAAACTTAGATCCAGCTTTAGTAAATGAAGTATATATGGGTAACGTAGTACAAGCTGGTGTTGGACAAGCTCCTGCTAGACAAGCAGCAATTTTTGCAGGTTTATCTAACGAAGTAGCTTGTACTACAATAAATAAAGTTTGTGCTTCTGGGATGAAATCTGTTATGTTAGGAGCGCAAGCAATTATGTGTGGCGATGCCGAAATCGTAGTAGCTGGTGGTATGGAAAACATGAGTATGATTCCACATTATGTTCATTTGAGAAATGGTGTGAAATTTGGACCAACATCAATGCTTGACGGTATGCAAAAAGATGGATTGGTCGATGCTTATGATCAACAAGCTATGGGTATTTTTGCAGATTTATGCGCTTCTGAATATAAAATCACTAGAGAAGATCAAGATAATTTTGCGATTCAATCTTACGAACGTTCTGCAAAGGCTTGGGATGCCGGAAAATTTGATAACGAAATTGTTCCTGTAACTATTCCACAAAGAAAAGGTGATCCAATTGTAGTTTCTAAAGACGAAGAATATACTAATGTAAAATTAGATCGAATTCCTACTCTAAATGCTGTTTTCACTAAAGATGGAACAGTTACCGCAGCTAACGCTTCAACTATAAATGATGGTGCGGCAGCAATGATATTAATGAGTGAAGAGAAAGCATTGTCAATGGGATTAAAGCCATTAGCTTATATAAAAGGATATGCAGATGCAGCACAAGAACCAAAATGGTTTACAACTGCTCCTGCAAAAGCATTGCCAATCGCTTTAAAGAAAGCCGGATTATCAACTTCTGATGTAGATTTCTTCGAATTTAACGAAGCTTTTTCAGTAGTAGGATTAGCTAATGCACAAATTCTTGGTTTAGATAATAATAAAATTAATGTAAATGGTGGTGCTGTTTCTTTAGGTCATCCTCTTGGATGTTCTGGAGCGAGAATCATTGTTACTTTGATAAACGTTTTACAACAAAACAATGCTAAAATTGGCGCAGCTGCTATTTGTAATGGTGGCGGTGGTGCTTCAGCAATTGTTATCGAAAAAGCCTAAAAAAAATTACGAATTACGAATTATGAGTTTTAGAATTCATAATTCGTAATTTAAAATTCATAATTGAATTACATGTTTGGAATTTGCAATTTAGCCAATATCCCTTTACGAATAGAGCCTAGCGACCGAAGTGAATTAGTTTCGCAGGTTTTATTTGGTGAGCATTTTAGTATTTTAGAACATACTCAAAAATGGTCTAGAATACATTTAGCATACGATGATTATGAAGGCTGGATAGACAACAAACAATTTGCAAAAATTACCGAAGAACAATTTGAACAACTATCTAAAGATTCTATTGTTTTAAATTCTGATTTGATAGAATATATTACTTCTCCTAAAAATATATTAATCCCTATTCCTCTTGGCGCTTCCTTATCTTTTTTAAATCATGAAGCAATAAATACTGATAATTTTTCTTTCGAAGGTTTAAAAATTAGTGGTATAAAACCCAAATCTAATCTTATAAACACTGCATTTATGTACATGAATGCACCTTATTTGTGGGGCGGAAAAACACCTTTTGGGATAGATTGTTCAGGATTTACACAAATGGTGTACAAATTAAATGGTTATAAACTTTTTCGCGACGCTTCCCAACAAGCAAGCCAAGGAGAAGCATTAAGTTTTATTGAAGAAAGTGAGCCTGGAGATTTGGCTTTTTTTGACAATGACGAAGGAAATATTATACACGTTGGTATCATTATGGACGATAATTACATCATTCACGCCAGTGGAAAAGTAAGAATTGATAGATTAGACCATCTTGGAATTTATAATGCCGAAACAAATAAACACACGCATAAATTAAGAGTTATTAAGAAAATCATATAAATAAAAACTCCAGCAATTGCTGGAGTTTTTATTTTAATTTAAGAATACATTTTCTTTCTTAATTCCTGAATTTTTTCATCTTCCAGATATTCATCAAAAGTTGTATAACGATCTATGACTCCTTTTGGTGTAATTTCTAGTACACGATTGGCAACAGTTTGTGCAAACTCATGGTCATGTGTTGTAAATAATATGGAACCTTTAAAGTTTTTTAATGAGTTATTAAATGCTGTTATCGACTCTAAATCTAAGTGGTTTGTAGGTTCGTCGAGCATCAATACATTAGCGCGCATCATCATCATACGAGATAACATGCAACGTACTTTTTCTCCTCCAGACAAAACACGACCCGTTTTCAGCGCTTCTTCACCAGAAAAAATCATTTTTCCAAGGAAACCACGTACATAAACTTCATCGCGTTCTTCTTCGGTTTTTGCCCATTGGCGCAACCAATCTACTAGCGTCAAATCATTTTCGAAAAAACTATGATTGTCGGCAGGCAAATACGACTGGTTAGTTGTAATTCCCCAATCGAAAGTTCCAGAATCGGCAGTCATATTTCCGTTTAATATTTCGTAAAAAGCTGAAGTAGCACGAGAATCTTTAGAAAAAATAACCACTTTATCTCCTTTTGCCATATTCAAATCTACATTTTTGAATAAGACTTCTCCATCTATCGAAGCGCTTAAATCTTGTACATTCAAAATCTGATCTCCAGCTTCACGTTCGGTATCAAAAATAATAGCTGGATAACGACGAGATGATGGTTTTATATCGGATAAATTTAATTTATCGATCATTTTTTTACGAGAAGTTGCTTGTTTAGATTTGGCAACATTGGCACTAAAACGACGAATAAATTCTTCTAATTCTTGTTTCTTTTCTTCGGCTTTCTTATTTTGTTGTGCTCTTTGTTTTGCAGCTAATTGACTCGATTCGTACCAGAAAGTATAGTTTCCTGAATAATGGTTTATTTTTCCGTAATCGATATCAGAAACGTGCGTACAAACTGAATCTAAAAAGTGTCTATCGTGAGAAACTACTAAAACTGTATTTTCATAGTTAGCCAAGAAATTTTCTAACCAACCTATGGTTTCAAAATCCAAGTCGTTGGTAGGTTCATCCATAATCAGAACGTCAGGATTCCCAAATAATGCTTGCGCCAAAAGCACACGCAATTTTAGTTTTCCTTCCATATCACCCATAAGCGTGTATTGATAATCGGCAGAAATTCCAAGATTAGAAAGCATGGCGCCAGCATCAGATTCGGCATTCCAACCATTCATTTCTTCAAAACGGACTTGCAACTCCCCTATTTTATCAGCATTTTCATCTGTATAATTAAGGTACAATTCGTCCATTTGACTTTTTACCTCAAACAAAGTTTTATTTCCCATCATTACGGTTTCCAGCACCGTTTTATCATCAAACATATTGTGATTCTGGTTTAGAACCGACATACGTTTTCCTGGTTCTAGAATTACACGACCCGAAGTTGGGTCTATTTCTCCTGCAATTATTTTAAGAAATGTTGATTTTCCAGCACCGTTTGCTCCAATAATTCCGTAGCAATTACCTTGAACAAAGGTTGTATTTACTTCGTCGAATAAAATTCGCTTACCAAATTGTACTGATAAATTTGAAATTGTTAACATTGATTTATTTTTTATAAAAGTGTTGCAAAAGTAACAAAAATAGTGGAGTTTTGAATCTAATACTTTACAATATCTGTAAGTTTAATTTAACTGATTGTTAACAGCATGATATCAATTATAAAAATATATTTGTTTATCAATAAAATAACATTAGATGATTGCCTATTTCAAAAAAATACTTTTCCTACTTCCTATTACTTCTGTCGCACTTTTGTGTTCTTGCAAACAAGGAACAAAAGAAGATGGCTATAAAGCCTATTTTGGTGGAGAAATAATAAACCCTAATTCGAAATATGTCTTTTTATGTAAAGATAATGAGGTCATAGATACTATTGTTTTAGACGATAAAAATAGATTCCTTAAAAAATATGACTCTCTTGCTCCAGGCATGTACACTTTTAAACATGACCCTGAGTATCAGCAAATTTATTTCGAGAAAAACGATAGTTTAATGATTCGTCTAAATACGAACGAATTTGATAATTCCCTTACATTTTGTGGTCGTGGAGACGAAAAGAATAATTTCCTGATGGAACTTTTCTTGAAAAATGAAGCAGACAAAAATGCAATTTTCGATTTGTATGATAAAGATTTTAAAACATTTTCGAAAGCCATTGATAAAAATTATAAGGCAAGTAAATCTTTTTATTTAAGAAGACAAACAGAAGTCGGTTGGAGTGAAGACTTCGATTTGTACGCAAAAGCGATGTTAGACATGTATTATTTTACTAAAAAAGAAATGTATCCTTTTGTGCATGAACGTCGTACAAATGAAGAAATTTGTAAATATTTACCTAAAGACTATTATGATTTCAGAAAACAGATAAATTTTAATAATGAAAAATTAACTAGTTTTTCTCCATTTGTTCGCTACTTAACATCGATGCTTAACAATGTAACTTGTAAAGATAATGATGAAAAATCATTACAGAATAATATTAAAAAATTACATGTTGCCGATTCAATATTTACAAATGTTAAGATTAAGAATTCTGTTTTAAATAATATTGCTTTTATGTATTTGCTAGAAGATCAAAATATGATGAGTAATAAAGAATTTTTGAATGAATATTTTAAACTTTCTAGTGATAAAGAAAAACAAAAAGAAATTAAGAATATTGAAGAATCTATCCAAAATTTATTGCCAAATAAATCATTACCGGATATTGATTTAGTAGATGCAAACGAAAAACCTGTTAAAATAAATAATTTATTTACTAAAAATACAGTTGTTTTCTTTTGGACTTCTGAGGCAAGTTCTCATTTAGAATTGGCGCATCAAAGAGTTACAGAATTGAAATCTAAATATCCTAATTGGAATTTTTTAGCTATAAATATAGATGATTCTGAAAAACAGTGGCAAAATTCATTGGCAAAATATAATTTTAAAAACACTACCGAATTACACGCCACGAACTTCCAGAATATTAAAGAAAAATGGGTAATTACTAAGATTCATCGTGTAATGCTTATTAATGCCGGAGGAAAAATAAAAAATGGTTTTGTAAGTTTATTTGATGCTAATTTTGAAGATTATTTAAAATAACATATTGAAATTAAAATAAAAAAGCGTTTAACATTTTATATGTTAAACGCTTTTTTGTTGCTGTAATATTTTAAAACTATTTATTCCCTTTTTCAAAATCTGCAATAAATTGAGCAATTCCAATATCTGTCAAAGGATGTTTTAGCAATCCTAAGATAGATGACAAAGGACCTGTCATGACATCGGCACCAATTTTAGCACAATTTACAACGTGCATTGTATGACGAACTGATGCTGCAAGAATTTGCGTTTCGAAACCATAATTATCGTAAATATCTCTTATTTCCTGAATTAAGTTTAGACCATCAGTAGAAACATCATCTAATCTTCCTAAAAACGGAGAACAATAAGTTGCACCAGCTTTTGCAGCTAAAAGCGCTTGTCCTGCTGAGAAAATTAAAGTAACGTTTGTTCTAATCCCTCTGTCAGAAAAATATTTACATGCCATAATTCCTTCTTTGGTCATTGGTAATTTTACCACAATCTGATCGTGTAATTCCGCTAATTCTTCACCTTCACGAACCATTCCTTCAAAATCCATTGCATTTACTTCGGCACTCACATCGCCTTCTACGATATTACAAATGTCAACATAATGTTTTAAGATGTTGTTTTTTCCTGTAATTCCTTCTTTTGCCATAAGAGATGGGTTTGTAGTAACGCCATCAAGAACTCCAAGGGCTTGTGCTTCTTTAATTTGTGCAAGATTTGCTGTGTCAATAAAAAATTTCATGTTTTATTTATTTAATATAGTTGTGTAAAATTTGAATGCAAAATTACAATTTATAATGATTCATTAGCATTTTTTCGTAGACTTTATCAGGCAAAATTCTTTTTAGAACAATCGAGAATTTTTGCATAAATGCACCAACCTTATAATGTATTTTAGGGCTTGGGTTTTGAATGATGGCATAAACCGCTTCCGCCATTTCGTTAGGATTGCTACCAGAATCTACGTGTTCATCCATAGATTTTAATGTATTTCCGTATGGAATTTCGTAAGCTGAACCCTTAATAACTGGTGCGTGATAACGACCCGCAGCAATATTAGTTGCAAAATCGCCTGGCGCAATATTTGTAATTTGTATACCAAAAGATTTGGTTTCCATACGAACAGCTTCAGTAATTAGTTCTAAAGCGCCTTTTGATGCCGAATAAATCCCGCGGTAAGGCAAACCCATATAACCCGCAATTGAAGTGACATTGATAATTAATCCAGATTTTTGACTACGCATTTGTGGCAAAACAGCTTTCATCACTTCTATTGGACCGAAGAAATTAGTTTCAAAATGATTCTTGATTTCCTGAGTGGGAATTTCTTCAATTGGTCCAGTAATTCCAACGCCTGCATTATTTATTACGACATCTAATCTTCCTGTTTTTTCAATTACTTTAGCAACTGCTTTCTGAATCGAATTAGCATCACGAACATCGAGTGCTACTAATGGAAAAATTGAATTATCAACTTTTTCTGGGTTTCTACTTGTGCCATAAACAACAAATCCTTTTTGATACAAAAATTCCCCGATCGACTTACCTATTCCTGATGAACCACCAGTTATTAAAACTACTTTACTCATTATTTTTTATTTTAAATGCTAAATTTTAAATGTTGAATTATTTTTATACAAGGCATTCGCTCTTAAAAGTTTCCGCCACAAATTACTCGAATAAACACAGATTAAATGCGTTTTTTGATTACACAAATTTGTGCAATCAAAATTCAAATGTGACGAAAATTAGTGAAAATTGGTGTAATTTGTGGCTAAACTTTTTTTAAGAGCGAATGCCTTGTATAAAAATCATTCAAAATTTAAATTTCATAATTATATTTTAAAAATTCCCAATCCGGGTTTATCTGATAATTGTATTTTTCCATTTATAATTTTACTACCATTTGCTATATCATTTGCAATAAGATTGGCTCCGTCTAAATCTGCATAATCGACCAATGGCGCGAGAACTGCTCCTGCCGAAATTCCAATAGATGATTCGGTCATGCAACCTATCATTAATTTAAAATTTAATGCTCTGGCTTCTTTTATGAGTTGTAAAGCAGGTGTTAATCCGCCACATTTTACTAATTTTATATTGATACTTTGATAATGTGACTGTAAAGTAAGTAAATTTATATTATCCTGACAATCTTCGTCTGCCATCCAATTTGCAAACAAATTACAATCTAAAACCGAATAATTATCAGGTTTCATAGGTTGTTCTATATAACTAAACTGACTAGAAATGGCTTCATTTTGCAACCAAATACAATCTTCTGGTCTAAAACTTCCATTAGAATCTAAGGCTATATTTTTATCTAAAGCTACAGCTACTAATTTTTGAATCGCTTTCTTATCGAAATGATTGCATTTTACTTTAAATTTAGTCCAATTTGACTTTTCAATTTTTTTAATTTGATCCTCTACCGAAGCCACAGAAATAGTGATTGATGATTCTGGAAGTTGATTTATTTCGATAGCGTTTAATTCTAAAAAAGACTTTTTTTCTAATTTTCCGTACAAATCCCAATACGCACAATCAATCGCTGAGCGTAAAAAACTAGGTAATTTTAAACTTAATAAAAAATCGTAAAATGCTGTTGGGTAATTAATTTTTTGATTATCAATTAAAGTTTTAATGGCGCTTAATTTAACTACAAAATCTTCTAATTTAATATGGTAATAATCAATAGCCGTACATTCGCCATAACCTGAAATTCCTTTGTGATTTAATGTAATAATGAGCGCTTCTCTATGAGAATAATTCCCATAAGCTATCGAAAAAGTTTCCTTGAGTTCGAATCGAACAATTTGCCAAGATACATTCATAAAAATAGGAATATCTATAAACAAAAAAATCTGAACAATGTCAGATTTAAAAAATGGCAAGCGACCTACATCGCACCGCTCAACCACATACCTTTGCTGCGTTCCCACCCTGGAGGAGTCTGCAGGAGCTGGTCGTGTAGGACTTGCCAGTGCAAATATACAAACTTTTTGTATTTTTGCAAGCGCATTGTTTTATATAAAATGATGTTATATATTGTAATCGTAAAAAAATTAGAAATGAAAAATTATAAAATACTAATATTCACATCATTACTAACAACATTAATTAGTTGTGGTGATAAAAATAATTCTAAAAATTTATTTTCTATCGATGAAAGTACTTTTAAATCGATGTTTCATACTAGTGATACCATCCATTTATCCTTAAAAAATGAAGCAAACAAAACGATTGATTCGGTTGTTTATTATAATAATGATAAAAAAATTGGTGCTGTAAAAGGAAATTCAGCTTTTAATTATTTGTTAACCAATGAAAAATTGGGGTACCAAAACCTAAAAGCGATTGCGTATTTTGAAGGAGAAAATGCAGAAACAACGACAAGAGTCGAAATGGTATCTAGCGTAGAACCAAAAATACTAACTTATACCGTTTTAAAAACGTATCCTCACGATATTGCTTCGTTTACAGAAGGTTTAGAATTTTATAACGATTTTTTGTATGAAAGTACAGGAAAAACTGGAACTTCTTATGTTAGAAAAACAGAGTATAAAACGGGTAAATCTTTGCAACAAGTAGACATCGATTCCAAATATTTTGGCGAAGGGATTACTTTTATCAATGGTAAACTTTTTCAGTTAACTTGGACAGACTCCACTGGTTTTATTTATGATGCAACTACATTAAAACTGGAAAAAACATTTCAATTTGATAAAAAAATTGAAGGTTGGGGTATGACAAACGACAAAAAAAATATTTATCAATCTGACGGAACAGAGAAAATCTGGAAAATGAATCCAGAAAATCAGAAAATGATCGATTTTATAAACGTTTATACGAATACCAGCAAAATAAAAAATGTAAACGAACTAGAATGGATAAACGGAAAGATTTATGCTAATATTTGGCAAAAAGACGCTATTATTATTATAAACCCTAACACTGGCGAAGTGGAAGCATTAGTAGATTTGTCAGGTTTAAGAAAATTAGCTCATGTAACAACAGATGATGTTATCAATGGAATTGCTTACAATCCTAAAACTAAAACCATTTTTGTTACTGGAAAAAATTGGGACAAAATGTTTGAAATAAAGATTAATAACTAAGAATTAAGTTCTCTTCTTCAATTATTAAATGTTTATAGATAAAATATTGACTATTAAATTGAGATTTTAAATGAAACAATTAATTACTTTTTTATTTCTTATTTCTATTGCTTCTTTTGGGCAAAATTTTGATATTCAAGGACATAGAGGCTGTCGTGGTTTACTACCTGAAAATTCTATCGAAGCCATGAAAAAAGCTATAGATATAGGTGTAACCACGCTAGAAATGGATGTTGTTATTTCTAAAGACCATCAAGTTGTGGTTTCACATGATGCTTATCTTTCGCACGAATTTTGTTTTGACTTAAAGGGCAGCGAAATTACAGAATCCAATGAAAAAGAATTCAATTTGTATCAGATGGATTACGCCCAAATAAGGAAATATGATTGTGGTAGTAAAGTTCACCCTCGATTTTTGGATCAATTAAAATTAAAAACTTATAAACCGCTTTTATCAGAATTGATAGATAGTGTGGAGATTTATATTAAAAAGAAATATCCCAACAAAACCATTCGTTATAATATTGAAACCAAAATCACACCCGATGGTGATGGTGTATTTAATCCTGAACCCAAAGAATTTGTCGATTTATTATTGGCAGTTTTAAAAACTAAAAACATATCTGATAGATTTTATATCCAATCATTTGATGTTAGAACATTGCAATATTTACATAAAAATCATCCTGAAATAAAAACTGTTTTATTGGTTGAAAATAAACTTTCAATTGAAGAGAATATAGCTCTTTTAGGCTTTTATCCTAATATATATAGTCCTGAATTCATATTATTAAATAAGAAAAAAGTGGAATTTTTGCATAAAAAAAATATAAAAGTTATTCCATGGACTGTTAATGAGATTAATGATATGAAGAAATTAATAAAGATGAAAGTTGATGGGATTATTTCAGATTATCCAAATAGATATTTTGAATTATTAAGTAATTAGTATTATAAACAAAAACCCGAAAAAGATTTTTTCGGGTTTTATGATTTAGTAAAATAAATTTAAATTACTTTTTTCTAGTATTTTGATTGTCTGGTTTTGTATCCATCATTTCCATTAACTTCATACCTAACAAGCCACTAATACCGCCTTCAGAACCATTTGTACCAGTAATTAAAACATCTGGAATAACTTTAATATTTCCTTTACCTATTTCTTCGGTAATTTTATATTTTGCAAAATTATCTTCACCCATTGCCGTAACTTGTAATTGATAAGCTTCTGCAGTAGATTTACCAACGGCCATAATTTTTTCAGCTTCAGCCAAACCAGTTTTAGAAATTCTTTCAGCCTCAGCACTTGCCGTAAGTTTTGTTGCTTCTGCCTGTGCCCCTGCTCTAGCCTTTGTTGCTTCTGCTTCGGCATTAGCTCTCATTTTTGTAGCTTCAGCTTCAGCATTTACATTCAATTTTAAACTAGTCGCATCACCTTCTGCTTTTTTTACAGTTGCATCAGCAGTACGTTGTGCAATTTCAACACTTTGTGAAGCTTTTACAATTTCTTTTTGCATATCTGCAATAGCAGTTTCTTTTTCCATTCCCTGGCGTTGTTCTTGTGCCATTTTTTGGGTTTGATATGTTTTTTGTTCTTCTTCTGCAATTTTTCTGTCAGTCAGCGTTTTCATCAAAGATTCTGGTGGAACAATATCACCAATTAAAGTATCTACTGCATTAACATTATATTCATCTAAAACTACTTTGATATGATTTTTCGCAGATTCTTGACGCTCTTTTCTTGTACTTAAAAATGAAATTACATCGCTTTCTTGAGCCGAGTTTCTAAAGTAATTTCCAATAGTAGGTTCTAAAACTTGAGAAACAAGATTATTCATGCTTCCGAATCTTGCAATTACTTTTGGTGCTTCATTTGCAGGAACATGAATAATTTGAGATACATCTAAATTAAATGGAAAACCATCTTTAGAACGAACAGTAATAGTAGATAAATTTTCATCTAAATTATGTGATTCGCTTCTGGCATCAGCCCAGTTTAGTACTAAATTTGTAGTTGGAACTGGTTCTAATTTAGTAGTATATTTATTTAAAGCATATTTTCCTGGTCCAAGTGGCTCCATCCAAACACCACGCTGCCCTTTAGATACAATATTCCCATGTTTAAAAGTATCTCCTGTAACATCCTGACCATCTTCACCAATATAAGAAATGACTACCCCAACATAACCAATTGGCACGTCTGTCATTGGATTTTGTTCGATTTGAATTGCCCAAGTATTAATATAATAAGAACCTGCTAACATAACTTGAGGCTGCAAACCACGGTTTCCACCTTTATTAAGAAACTCATCAAAATCTTGAAAGTTATTATGTCCTACAACATTTGTTCCAGCAATTTGTTCCAATGGTATTGGCTCACCATCTAATGCGGTTACTATTCCAATCATGTTTTCAAATATCTTAATTTGATCAGCAATAACTATTTCAAAGATGAAGGTATTAATTCGATAAGAACCTGTTGTAATAAATGCAGTTTGTCGTCCTTTTTGGCCACCATTATCTAGAAAAGATTTTGCATCCTGAAAGTTATCACTTGGTACTTTTCTTGCTAAGATACGTCCAGTTGGAATCTCTTTTCCATCTTTACTTAAAATTAATCCAATCTTCCCTTCTGGAATAATTGTAAATGAGGTCATATCTACAGAATATTGCCAAATCCACATTCCCCAATATAATCCCGGAGCTAATGTTTGCGCTTGGAAACCAGCTTCTCCTTTTGTAGCAATAATTCTGCTATCTGGTAGCGATTTATCTGCACCAAAAAGAACAAATTTCTTGGTAACTAGACCAATTTTATCTTCGGGAACGATTACCATTCCAAAAAATACTCTTAAAACGAATTTGTAAAAAAGAACGGATAAAATAATTAAGATTATCCACCAAAAGCTAAAAATACTTGTCATGTTTTTTATGTTTATTTATTAAAATTATTCTGATTAAAATTTTAGATCTATGATTATACGACCACTTATTATAAAAGTTACATTTTTGTAATATTATATTTTTTACAACAATTAATCATTTAATTATCAATGCAATATATACCATATAAAAAAACCGCTTTGCTTTCGCAAAACGGTCTCTATATCTAAGAAGTCTAAAAATATGACTCTCTAATAATCTAATTTACAAATGAATCACTTCCCCATAAGCATCAGCAACAGCTTCCATAACTGCCTCGCTCATTGTTGGGTGTGGGTGAATCGCTTTAAGGATTTCATGACCTGTTGTTTCTAGTTTACGTGCTACAACTGCTTCTGCAATCATATCGGTAACACCAGCTCCAATCATGTGACAACCTAACCATTCGCCATATTTTGCATCAAAAATTACTTTTACAAAACCATCTGGTGTTCCAGAAGCTTTTGCTTTTCCTGAAGCAGAAAATGGGAATTTACCAATTTTTAATTCGTATCCTTTTTCTTTTGCTTGTTTTTCAGTTAAACCTACCGAAGCGATTTCTGGAGTAGCATAAGTACAACCAGGAACATTTCCGTAATCGATTGGATCTACATGTAATCCTGCAATTTTCTCCACACAATTAATTCCTTCAGCAGAAGCCACGTGAGCTAATGCTTGACCTGGTGTTACATCTCCAATGGCATAATAACCTGGAATATTAGTTTGAGAAAATGCGTTAACTAAAATTTTATCTTTATCAGTTGAAATTCCTACTTCTTCTAAACCTATATTTTCGATGTTTGTTTTGATTCCAACTGCCGAAAGTAATATGTCAGCTTCAATAGTTTCTTCACCTTTAGCTGTTTTTACGAATGCTTTTACACCTTTTCCTGAAGTATCAATTTTTTCCACAGAAGAAGAAGTCATTATTTTTACTCCTGCCTTTTTCATAGAACGCTCCATTTGTTTCGAAATATCTTCGTCTTCAACGGGAACAATATTAGGCATAAATTCTACAATAGTAACTTCAGTACCCATTGCATTATAAAAATGAGCAAACTCTACTCCTATCGCACCAGAACCCACAATTATCATCGATTTTGGTTGTTTTGGCAAAGTCATTGCTTGTCTGTAACCAATTACTTTTATACCATCTTGTGGTAAGTTTGGTAACTCACGAGAACGTGCACCAGTGGCAATAATTATATGATCTGCACTATATTCTGTAACTTTATTATCTTTATCAGTAACGTCAAGTTTTTTTCCTGGTTTTAGCTTTCCAAAACCTTCAATAACGTCAATTTTGTTTTTTTTCATCAAAAATTGAACTCCTTTGCTCATATCACCAGCTACATTTCTACTTCTAGAAACTACAGCACCAAAATCTTTATCAAATGCGGGAACAATTAATCCGTAATCCGAAGCATGTTTTAGGTAATCAAATACTTGAGCCGATTTTAGCAAGGCTTTTGTTGGGATACAACCCCAATTTAAACAAACACCACCTAAACTTTCTTTTTCAACAACTGCAACTTTAAAACCCAATTGAGAAGCTCTAATTGCAGTAACGTAACCTCCAGGGCCACTTCCTAAAACAATAATATCGTATTTCATAGTATTTTTTATAATGCGTTTTTTCAGATAGCGAAATTAAGCAAATTATAAATACTTTCCAAAAAAGTCTTAATCTCATAAAATCTAAAATATTAAATTAAGTAACAATTGACTTTATGACTTTCGACTATTATATTGTACCTTTGCACCTCAATTTTAGAAAAATGAGATTACATAGAAATTTAGTTTACACCACAATAGATTCATTAAATGCTATTTTTAACGAAGGGGAATATGCAGATAAAGTAGTAGCGCGTGCTTTAAAAAAAGACAAACGTTGGGGAAGTTCAGACCGTAAGTTTGTTGCCGAAACCATCTATGAAATTGTGCGTTGGAAGCGTTTATATGCTGAAATTGCAGAAGTTAAAGAACCTTTCGACAGAGATAATATCTGGAGAATGTTTGCTTCTTGGGCTGTAATGCGTGGTTATCCAATTCCCGATTGGAGACAACTAGAAGGAACTCCTGAACGTAAAATAAAAGGACGTTTCGACGAATTATCTAAAACTAGAGCGATTAAAGAATCTATTCCAGATTGGATGGATGAACTAGGTGTAAAGGAATTAGGCGAAAAAGTTTGGGCTACCGAAATTAATGCTCAAAACCAACCTGCAAAAGTTATTTTAAGAACAAATACATTAAATACAACTCGTGAAAAATTGCGTGCTATTTTAATGGATTTAAATATTGATACTGACATATTAAAAGACCAACCAGATGCTCTAGTACTTAAAGAAAGAGCCAATGTGTTTTTAACTGATGCTTTCAAACAAGGGTTATTTGAAGTTCAAGATGCTAATTCACAGTTAGTAGCTGCTTTTCTTGATGTAAAACCAGGAATGAGAGTAGTTGACACTTGTGCTGGTGCTGGTGGAAAAACCTTGCATTTGGCTTCCTTAATGGAAAATAAAGGACAACTTATCGCGATGGATTTGTATGAAAGTAAATTAAAGCAATTGAAACTTCGTGCTAAACGTAATGGTGCTTTTAATATCGAATATAAAATTATAGACTCTACAAAAGTTATTAAGAAACTAGCTGAAAAAGCAGATAGAGTACTTATTGATGCTCCTTGTAGTGGATTAGGTGTTCTAAAACGTAATCCAGATGCAAAATGGAAGTTACAGCCAGAATTTATTGATAATATTAAAAAAATTCAAGCAGAAGTACTAGAAAGTTATTCAAGAATTGTAAAACCTGGAGGAAAACTAGTTTATGCTACTTGTTCTATCTTACCATCTGAAAATCAGGAACAAATAGCAAAATTTTTAACTACTGAAATTGGAAAAAGTTTTAACTTTATTGAAGATAGAAAAATATTAGCCTCAGATTCTGGATTTGATGGATTTTATATGGCTTTATTAGAGCGTAAAATTTAAAAGTTATACATTTAAAATATTATTAAATCTTAAATTTTAATTAATAAACTAGTTTTTTTATTTTTAATCACAAAATTAGGCTTATGTTTGTCAGCCCAATTTTTTTAAAATTATTTATGAAAAAAATTTACTCCTTTTTATTTTTATTAAGTTCATTAATTATAACTGCTCAATCTGGAGCTCCAGCAAACCCATATTATAATGGGTTTAATTGGACTTTAACAGGTGCTTCTTTAAAAAATGCATTAGCAACTAAAATAATAACTACTCATACCAATTTTATATCTTATACTCCAGGAGTTTGGGAAGCAGCAAAGGTTACGGATTTAGATCCTAATAATTCATCCAATGTACTTTTAATTTATGGATGGGAAAATGCTAGTGATGCTGATGTAACCAATGATTTATTTAGAGATAAAACAATGAATGGTGGTAATACAGGAGACTGGAATAGAGAGCATGTTTATGCAAAATCTCTTGGAACTCCCGTGTTAGTAGATGGTGGGTCTGGAGCTACAAGTGATGCTGGAGAAGATGCTCATCATATTAGAGCAGCTGATGTTCAGAGAAATGCAACAAGAGGAAATTTAAAATTTGCTGCGGGTAGTGGAAATTCGACTTCAGTAACTGGTGGTTGGTATCCTGGTGATAGATGGAAAGGTGATGTTGCGCGCATGATGATGTATATGTATTTACGTTATGGTAGTCAATGTTTACCAACTAATGTTGGAGTAGGAACTCCAGTAGCTTCTGACAGCAATATGATTGATTTATTTTTAAATTGGAATGCGCAAGATCCAGTAGATTTATATGAAGATAATAGAAATACGTATCATGGAAATACATCTAACACTTATGCTCAAGGAAATAGAAATCCTTTTATAGATAATCCTTATTTAGCTACAGTTATTTGGGGAGGTACCGTTGCCGAAAATCGTTGGCCTACAGTATTCTTATCATTAAATGATTACAATGCTTTAGCAGAAGTTAGTGTTTATCCAATTCCTTCTAATAATAATCAAGTAAATATTCATTCTGAAATAGCATTAGACGAAATTGATTTAATCAATATAAACGGACAAATTCTTCAACAAATTAAAAGACCAGAATTTCAAGATAAAAACTATACACTACAAAATTTACCTAAAGGATTTTACTTTTTGAAACTATCCGCTAACAATGCATCAGAGATAAAAAAAATAATAATAAATTAAATTACTACTAATAATTAAATCCTTAATCAGATTCCCAAATCTTAAACTTTAAAATTTATGAAACAAAAAATTACAATATTACTTTTACTAATTTCTTTAGTATCATTTGCTCAAATTCCTACGGGTTATTATAATACAGCAATAGGAACTGGAGCAAGCTTGAAAACTCAGTTATATAATATTATTAAAGATCATACAGATAATGGATATGCTGGATTATATGTAACATATCAAACATCTGACATTGACAATTTTTATGAAAATGACGGAACAATAATGGATATGTATTCAGAACGTCCGACTGCTGTCGATCCTTATAATTATACTTCTGGATCAACACAGCGTTGTGGAAATTATAGTGCAGAAGGTGACTGTTACAATAGAGAACACATGATTCCTCAATCGATTTTTGGATCTGCTAATCCAATGGTTGCCGATGCTCACTTTATTACCCCTACTGATGGTAAAGTAAATGGGGAACGTTCTAACTTTCCACATGGTAATGTAGCTTCAGCTTCTATTACTACTCAAAATGGAGGGAAATTAGGTTCAAGCGCCATTCCAGGTTATACCGGAACTGTATTTGAGCCTATAGATGAATTTAAAGGAGATATTGCTCGTATGTATTTCTATTTTGTAACAAGATATGAAAATACAGTGTCTAGTTATTCTTATGCCGCATTTAGTGGTAATACTTATCCAGCTATTGACCCATCTTTTTTAGCGATGCTTATAACTTGGAATAATAATGACCCTGTAAGCGCATTCGAAATCGCTCGAAACAATGCTATTTATATAAGACAAAATAATAGAAACCCATATATTGATCATCCAGAATATGTTAGTTTAGTTTGGGGAGCTGGAAGTTGTCCCGCAGATACACAATCTCCAACTACTCCAACTACATTTACTGTTACTAGTGTTACTTCATCTACGATTTCTTTATCTTGGACTGCCAGTACTGATAATATTGGTGTAACTAACTATGACATTTATGTTGATGGTGTGAAATATGCTTCAAGTGGTGGTGCTACATCAATTACATTAACAGGATTAGATGCTGCAACAACTTATTCTATATATGTAGTAGCTAAAGATTGTCAAGTAAATATTTCTTCGCCTTCTAATACTGTAAGCGCAACTACTACTGCAATTGTAGCAGGAACTGCATCGGATTTATTCTTTTCAGAATATGTTGAAGGAACTAGTAATAATAAAGCATTAGAGATTATCAATATAACAGGATCAACAATAGATTTATCAACTTATTCAATTAAAAGACAAACTAATGGCGCTGGAGCTTGGAGTAGTGGATTAGTTTTAAGTGGTAATTTAGCAGATGGAAGTGTCTATTTTATTACAAACAGCTTAACAGCATCTCCTTGTGTTCCGAGTAGAACAGCTGATTTATCTACAGCAGCTGGCGAAATGACTTTTAATGGAAATGACCCTGTGGGATTATTCAAAAGCGGTACTTTAATTGATATTATTGGTACTCTTGATGGTGGTTCAGCTAATTTTTCGATAGATGAGACGTTGAGACGTAAATCAACTGTTACCTCTCCTAATACTACTTTTAATAAGACTACAGAATGGGAAATATTGCCAACCAACACTTGCGATGGTCTTGGTAATGCAACTTTGAATACAGATAATTTTAGTTCTACTAATTTTAAAATTTATCCTAATCCTTCAAATGGAAATTTTAAAATTGATTTTGAAGATTATGGAAATTATTCAGTAGAAATATTTTCTTTAATAGGACAAAAAGTATTTGAAGAAAAAGAAATTAATAAATCTTATATAACAATTTCTCATCTTCAAACTGGTATGTATCTAGTCAAAGTAACTAAAGATAATAAATCAATTATTAAAAAAATTGTTATTAACTAATTAAAAAGCGGCAAATTTGCCGCTTTTTTTATGTCTAATTTTAATGTAAGTCATTAATTATCAACAATTAAAACTTAACAATTAGTTAATATTGATTATTTTATTTATATATATTTTTGCATGGCTATTAAAGTTTAACCAAAATAGGCTACTAACCAACAAAAAATATATAAATGAAACTAAAATTACACTTACTCGCTTTACTATTTTCAATTTATTCATTTGCTCAAATTCCAACAGGATATTATAGTACCGCAACGGGAACAGGTTATACCCTCAAAACTCAATTGTATAACAAAATTACTGCACATACAAACAATGGTTACGCAGGTCTTTGGACCACTTATTCTACCTCGGACAGAGATAATCAATACGAAAATGATAATTCTATAATAGACATCTATTCAGAAAATCCAACAGGTGTTGATCCTTACAAATACGTATACGGAACTAGCCAATGTGGAACTTATAGTACTGAAGGTGGTTGCTATAACAGAGAACATATTATTCCACAATCTGTATTTAATTCTGCATCACCTATGGTTGCCGATGCTCATTTTATTCCGCCAACCGATGGAAAAGTAAATGGTATGAGAAGTAATTATCCTCACGGAACGGTTGCAACTGCTACATGGACTTCATTAAATGGAAGCAAACTGGGTTCAAGTTCTGTTTCTGGATATACTGGAACTGTTTTTGAACCAATTAATGAATTTAAAGGTGATGTTGCTCGTATGTATTTTTATTTTGCTACTTGTTATCAAAATACTGTAGCAACTTACACTTATGATATGTTTAACGGAACAAGTAATCAGGTTTTTACTACTCCTTTTTTAAATATGCTTTTAGCTTGGAATGCTCAAGACCCCGTAAGTGCTAGAGAAATTGCTCGTAACAATGCTATTTATGTTCGTCAAGGAAACAGAAACCCATTTATAGATCATCCAGAATATGTAAATATGATTTGGGGAGGTGGCGTACCAACTTCAGATAGCCAAGCTCCAACAGTTCCAACAAATTTAGTCGTTTCATCAATTACAGCAACATCTTTAAATTTATCTTGGACTGCTTCGACTGATAATGTTGGTGTTACAGGTTATAATGTTTATATGAATGGTGTTCTTAAAACTACGGTTACTTCAAATTCTGCTTCAATAACTGGACTTATAGCTTCAACAGCTTATTCTTTTTATGTTAAAGCAAAAGATGCTGCCGCAAATAGTTCTTCTAATAGTACAACTATAAATGCAACAACCTTAACAGCAGCAGACACACAAGCCCCAACAAGTCCAACAAGTTTAATAGCATCAGGAATAACAACCACCTCTATAAATTTAAACTGGACCGCTTCGACTGATAATATTGCTGTCACAGGTTATGATGTATATATGAATAGTACTTTGAAAACATCTGTTACAACAACTAGTGTTTCAATAACTGCCTTATCAACTGGAACTACTTATTCTTTTTATGTAAAAGCTAAAGATGCTGCTGGAAATGTTTCAGCTGCAAGTAGTACAATTAATGCTACAACGACAAGTGCTTCATCTATTAGTGATTTATATTTTTCTGAATATTTAGAAGGTTCATCTAACAATAAAGCCTTAGAAATTTCAAATGCTACAGGCGTTTCTGTAAATCTTTCTACTTATAGTATAAAAAAACAAACAAATGGTGCTGGTGCTTGGAGTACAGGAATAACACTTTCAGGAACAATGGCAAACAATTCAAAATATGTAATTGTAAATAGTTTGATTTCATCAGCTTGCTATTCTACAACAACTGCAAATTTATCTACAGCTTCAACAGATATGACATTTAATGGAAATGATGCTATTGGATTATTTAAAAATGGTGTTCTTATAGATGTAATTGGAACCTTCAATGGTGGTACAGCAAATTTTTCGACCGATGAAACTTTAAGAAGAAAAACTACTGTAACTGTCCCTAAATCTACTTTCAATAAAGCAACCGATTGGGATGTTTTTGCTATAGATACTTGTACAGGATTAGGAAATAAAATAGGAAACACAAACGAAATAAAAGTAATAACAAATACTGATTTTAATATTTATCCAAATCCATCAAATGGAAATTTCAATATTAATTTTGGTAATTCAAACGAAAACTACTCTATCGAAATCTATTCGTTAATAGGTCAAAAAGTATTTGAGAAAGAAAATGTAAATACAACGATATCCATTTCAAATCTAAAAACTGGAATTTATTTAATTAAAGTGACCAAGGGAATTGAATCGATAACTAAAAAGATGATTATCAAGTAAATAGAAAAGCGGCAGAAATTGCCGCTTTTTTTATTCAAAATTTAATCTTTAATTATTAAATTTGCACAACTACAAACAACAACACTATGATTTCTTTCTTTGGAAACAAAACCAAAACTATTTTTGCTGTTCAATCGCAAAGCGAACTATCAACAGAAGACATCAACAAATTAAACTGGCTTTTTGGTAGCGCAAATAAAATAGAAAAATCCGTACTTACGGATTTTTTTGTTGGACCACGTGCCGCTATGATTACACCTTGGAGTACAAATGCTGTTGAAATTACTCAAAATATGGGGATTTCTGGAATCATCAGAATAGAAGAATTTGAAAAATCGACAGCCGATTTTAATGATTTTGACCCAATGCTTTCGCAAAAGTATTCAGAGTTAAATCAGGAAATTTATACCATCAATATTAAGCCAGAACCCATTTTAGATATTGAAGATATTAATGCGTACAACAAACAAGAAGGCTTGGCTTTGAGTCCAGAAGAAGTGGACTATTTAAATAATTTATCAACTAAATTAGGTAGAAAATTAACCGATTCTGAAATTTTTGCTTTCTCACAAGCGAATTCTGAGCATTGTCGACATAAAATTTTTAATGGAACATTTGTGATTGATGGAGTGGAAAAACCAACATCATTATTCAAATTAATCAAAAAAACATCAGCCGAAAACCCAAACGATATTGTTTCTGCATATAAAGATAATGTGGCTTTTGTAAAAGGACCTCGTGTACAACAATTCGCTCCAAAAACAGCCGACAAACCTGATTTTTATGAAATTAAAGAATTTGATTCAGTTATTTCTGTAAAAGCAGAAACACATAATTTTCCAACGACTGTTGAGCCTTTCAATGGTGCAGCCACGGGTTCTGGTGGAGAAATACGCGACCGTTTAGCAGGAGGACAAGGTTCGTTGCCATTAGCGGGAACAGCTGTTTACATGACTTCATACTCGCGTTTAGCAGAAGAACGTCCTTGGGAAAACGGAATGACAGAAAGACCTTGGTTATACCAAACACCAATGGATATTTTGATTAAAGCATCTAACGGAGCTTCTGATTTTGGTAATAAATTTGGGCAACCACTTATTACTGGTTCAATATTGACTTTCGAACATGAAGAACAAGCTCGAAAATTAGGTTACGATAAAGTAATCATGCAAGCGGGAGGAATTGGTTACGGTAAACTAGACCAAGCCATAAAGAAAAAGCCACAAGCTGGCGATAAAATCGTAATTCTTGGTGGCGAAAATTATAGAATCGGTATGGGTGGAGCTGCCGTTTCTTCAGCAGATACTGGTGCTTTTAGTACAGGTATCGAATTAAATGCCATTCAACGTTCTAATCCTGAAATGCAAAAACGTGCTGCCAATGCCATTCGTGGTTTGGTAGAAAGCGATCATAATCCAATTGTTTCTATTCATGATCATGGTGCTGGAGGACACTTAAACTGTCTTTCAGAATTAGTAGAGGAAACAGGAGGTTTAATAGATTTAGATAAATTACCTATTGGAGACCCTACTCTATCTGCCAAAGAAATTATTGGTAACGAATCTCAAGAAAGAATGGGATTGGTTATTGGTACAAAAGATATCGATATTTTACAAAGAATTGCTGAGAGAGAGCGTTCGCCAATGTACCAAGTGGGTGATGTTACTAATGATCATCGTTTTACATTTGAGTCGAAATCAACAGGTGCAAAACCTATGGATTATGCCTTAGAAGATTTCTTCGGAAGTTCTCCAAAAGTGGTTATGACTGATAAAACGATAGACCGAAACTATTCAGAATTAGAATATACTCCAGCTAAAATTGTAAATTATTTAGAGCAAGTATTACAATTAGAAGCGGTTGCCTGTAAAGATTGGTTAACCAATAAAGTAGACCGTTGTGTAGGTGGAAAAGTAGCCAAACAACAATGTGCAGGACCATTACAGTTACCGTTAAATAATTGTGGTGTCATGGCATTAGATTATAAAGGAAAAGAAGGAATTGCCACTTCTATAGGACATTCGCCAATAGCTTCTTTGATTGATCCTGTTGCAGGAACTAGAACAGCTATTGCCGAATCTTTATCAAATATTATTTGGGCACCTATTAAAAATGGTTTAGACGGTATTTCACTTTCAGCCAACTGGATGTGGGCTTGCAAAAATGGAGGAGAAGATGCAAGATTATACGAAGCAGTAAAAAGCTGTTCTGATTTCGCTATCGAATTGGGAATTAATATTCCAACTGGAAAAGATTCACTATCGATGAAGCAAAAATATCCAAATGACGAAGTAATTGCGCCAGGAACAGTAATTATTTCAGCCGCAGGCAACTGTACCAATATCACTAAAGTAGTAGAACCTGTTTTGCAACGTAACGGAGGTAATATTTACTATCTTAATTTAACACAAGATTCATTCAAATTAGGAGGAAGCTCATTTGCTCAAGTTTTAAACAAAATTGGTACTGAAGTTCCTACTATTAAAAATGCTACTTTCTTTAAAAATGCTTTTAATGTCTTACAAGACTTAATTAAAGAACGTAAAATTAAAGCCGGACACGATATTGGTAGCGGAGGATTAATTACCACTTTATTAGAAATGTGTTTTGCCGATGTGAATTTGGGAGCAAAATTCGATTTATCTACTTTAGGTGAAAACGATTCGGTAAAAACTTTATTCAACGAAAATATTGCAATAGTTTTCCAGGCAGACGCTGAAGTTGAAAGTATATTTTCTCAAAATAATATCGAAATTTTTAATATAGGTTCGGTAGTTGAAGGAAATACAATTTCGATTAAAAATTTTGATGACAATTTTAATTTTGATGTAGCGCAATTAAGAGACACTTGGTACAAAACATCTTTTCTTTTAGATTCAAAACAATCAAAAAACGGAACAGCATTAGAGCGCTACAATAATTATAAAAACCAACCACTAACCTACTCTTTTCCATCTCATTTTGATGGAAAAAAACCAGTAATCGACAATTCAAAACCACGTCCAAAAGCGGCTATTATTCGTGAAAAAGGAAGTAATTCGGAACGTGAAATGGCAAATGCAATGTTCTTAGCAGGTTTTGATGTAAAAGACGTACACATGACCGATTTGATTTCAGGTCGTGAAAATCTAGAAGATATTCAATTTATTGGAGCGGTTGGAGGATTTTCTAATTCAGATGTTTTAGGTTCGGCTAAAGGTTGGGCTGGAGCGTTTTTATATAACGAAAAAGCAAACACCGCTTTAAAGAACTTCTACAAAAGAGAAGACACCCTTTCGGTTGGTATTTGTAATGGTTGTCAGTTAATGATGGAATTAGAACTAGTAAATCCAGAGCATAAAATACATGGAAAAATGCTTCACAACAATTCACAAAAACATGAAAGTATTTTTACATCAGTAACCATTCAAAAAAACAATTCAGTGATGCTTTCTTCATTGGAAGGCGCAACTCTTGGCGTTTGGGTTTCCCATGGAGAAGGAAAATTTAATTTACCAGAAGTAGAAGAAAATTATACTATTGTAGGAAAATATGCTTACGAAAGTTACCCTGCAAACCCTAATGGTTCCGATTATAACACAGCCATGATGTGTGATAGCACTGGAAGACACCTAGTAATGATGCCACATATAGAGCGTTCTACTTTTCCTTGGAATTGGGCAAATTATCCAACCAATAAAAAAGATGAAGTTTCGCCTTGGCATGAAGCATTTGTAAATGCTAGAAAATGGGTTGAAAACAAAAAATAATAATATCTTTTCTTAATTTGATTCTCTTAGCACTATCCTAAAATCATATAGTTTTAAAAAGATAAGAGTTCGATTTTTTAACTAAAATTGAACTCTTTTTTATTATTCTATGTTTGGGAGTACCCATATTTGTTAATAATTAAATTATACAACTATTTTAGATAATTCTATAACATTCCCATAAAGCTATACTAGTAACTTTGAATATATAATTTTAAAGAATTCAATTATGAAAAATCGAAGTATAATACTAGCATTAGCATTAAGTATAGGGTTGTTAACAGCCTCTTGTAACCATGATGATGATGGAAATGGAGGAGAAACTATTGTTCCTTTAACAGGAAAATGGGAAATTAGCAAAATAGGTACTACTAGTGGAGGTACAGAAACATTAACTGATGCACCACAAAATCAAAGCGGGTGTAATAAAGATTATATGGAGCTAAAAATTGACAATACTGTAATTGAAGGAGATTATGATTCGACTCTTGCTCCATGTTCATTTACTACTGATTCGGGAATTTATTCTAGATCACATAATAACTTAACCAGAGCTATTGATGGAGTAACTACTGTTCAAGACATTGTAAATCTTACCATTCATGAGCTAAAGTTAAAAGATGCAAGTGGTAATATTGAAGTTTATGTTAGATAATAGTTTATTTATCTTTCACTGAAATTCTGACTTTTTAAGAATGAGTTAAAAAGCGGAAATAACTTAATAGTTATTTCTGCTTTTTTAATATCTTACTTTCAGATAAAATATGTTAAATACTACTTCTTCCGAAGTAACATTGTTGTATGCATACAAGAATAAACCTGTTCTATTTTTGTAATATTCCAATCTTTTGCTACCATTTTTGCTATTATTCTAGTTTTAAAAGCATTATTTAGCGGCAATAAATTCATTAGTACACCATATTTACTTTTTCCTAAAATCCCTCTAATTTCGATAACATCAAAATTAGTTTTTATTTTAGATAATGTTGTTTTTGTAAATGGCCATTCCCAATCTTTATCACTCTGAAAAGGCCTGTATAAAGCCCTTATGATTTTTATTGGAAAACTAGTTTCTAATGGATCATAAGATACAATAACACCATTTGTAACTAATTTTTCTTTTAATTTTGTAATTAATAAATCAAAATTTTCAAAATGATGTAAAACGCCATAGGCATAAATAACATCGAAGTTAGTTTGAGGAAATTCTGGTGATAAAAAATCGACTGCAATGGCTGAGGCATTTTTACAATTATTTTGTTCTATTTTTTGTTGAAGAACAGCAATTGAAATATCACTTAAATCGATTCCTATATATTCCTTGGCATTTTGTGCCATATAAATAGATAAATAATTACCTTTTAAACAACCTAAATCTAGTATTCTCTTGTTACTAATATCTCCAAGCCAAATCTTGTGTTCTTCATAAACCCGATCTTTGATATCAAATTTTTGTCTAAAATTACTTAAAATTCCATTTCTAAAAGCTGCCCATAAAATTGTTGCAATATTGCCTTTAGATTTTTCTTCTGAGTTATAAAAATCTTTTTGACGCTTATTTATTTCTAATATTTCTTCTGTCTCTTTCATTATAATTGCCTCAATTTGGGTATTGTTAATGTTACGCTTTTATTTTTTACCAGCTAAATTTTTATGAATAATTTTCTTTTTGAAATGAGTTTGTTTTAAATATTCGTTTCCAGAAATAATACTAATATTTCCGTCTATTTCAAACATGGCTAATTTTACTTCATTATAATGCTCCAGACCATGTTCACGAATGGCTTCTTCAAGTTCATCGGAAGTAATTCCTAATCGAGCAAGCGTTTTGTAATATGTTATTCCATTATGTATCAAAATTTCTGGTTTATCTTGTACTAATTTTTTAATAAAGGAAGATTTTAGCATTACTTTTTTAAAAATATAATTGATGCAAAACAAAGCAAATGCAGCAATAATTCCACTTATAAGTGAAGTATTAGCGCCAACCATTGCATTTTGTACAGAGTTACTTATCAGCAAAATAAGAATAACATCGGCAGTATTTAGCTGTGACAATTCTTTTTTACCAAATATTCTCAAGGCTATTAAGATGAAGAAATAGATCGTAACACTTCGTAAAACAATGTCAATATATTGATTCATTGGATATAATTGGTTTTAAAAAGTAGATTTTATTTTAAAGTTTTTCTCAATAGCTAAAATCATTTCACCTGCAATATCTTTATGTGTTGCACCTTCTATACCTTCTAATCCAGGCGACGAATTTACTTCTAATAATAGTGGTCCTTTTGAAGAACGGATAATATCTACACCAGCTACTTTAAGATCCATTGCTTTTGCGGCTTTAATTGCGATTTTCTTTTCTTCAGGTGTTGGTTTTATAACTGATGCAGTTCCGCCTAAATGTATATTAGCACGAAATTCTCCCGCCAAAGCTTCGCGTTGTATTGTGGCTACTACTTTACCATCTACAACAAACAATCGCAAATCTTTACCATTGGCTTCTTTGATGAATTCTTGTACTAAAATATTAACATTTAAACTCTTAAAAGCATTTATAACAGATTCAGCTGCTTTTTTTGTTTCTGCTAAAACGACTCCTTTTCCTTGTGTTCCTTCTAATAATTTTACGATAAGTGGAGAACCACCAACCATTTTTATCAAATCGTCAGTATCTAAAGGAGAATTTGCAAATCCTGTAGTTGGAATATCAATCCCATGATTAAGAAGCAATTGCAAAGAATATAATTTATCTCGAGACTGTGTTATTGCTGCTGATGAGTTTAAACAAAAAACCTTCAATGCTTCGAATTGTCTGGTGAGCGCACAACCATAAAAAGTAATGCTTGGACGAATTCTAGGAATTACAGCATCAAAATTATCTAATACTTTTCCGCCACGATAATGAATTTCAGGATTAGTGGCATCGAGTTTCATATAGCATTCTTTAATATTCAAAAAATGCATTTCGTGTCCACGCATAGCTCCAGCTTCCATAATACGTTTATTACTATATAATTCGGGGTTGCTGGCAAGAAGACCAATTTTTAGCCCTTTTTTTACTTCATCAGAATTTTGGTAAAATGTTTTTATAGATTCTAAAGTAGGTTGTCCTAATAAATATTTCTGTTCAGGATCGACTAAAACTCTTCCGCTCATGGCCTCACGACCTAAGAGCATACGAAAACCCATCGAATCTCGATTGGTCAATGTCATTTCTATTTTCCAAATAGCTTCTCCAATTTTTAATTCTGTTTGTATCACAAAACGTTGTTCACGATAACCACTGGAACTTTTCACAACACGCTTGTCAATCAATTTTGCTTCACAATGTTTGACCGTTTTGGTGTTATTTTGAATTGGATTGATATCAAACTTGACCCAGTTTTCATTATCACGAATAAAAGGAGCAATATTTACTGCATGTAATGCCGATGTTTTTGCGCCTGAATCTACACGGGCTTTGATCACTGGAATATTTAAATCTGGAAACGAACACCATTCTTCACTACCTAGAATTAGTTTTTGTGCTAACATATTTATGGGATATTTTAATAAATCAAAAGTAAATATTTGAATTAATAAAAGAGGGTTATTTTTAAAATAAAAAACCATCTAATCCTAAGAAAAGATGGTTTTAATATATTGTCAAAAAAATTAACTCGTTGGTTCTTCTGCTTTTTTCTCAATAGTAACTTTTAACTCAGTTTCTCCTTCTTCAAAATCCATAAAAATCTCGTCTCCAGAAGCAATTTTTGAGGTGATAATTTCCTCAGCAAGAACATCTTCAACATATTTCTGAATGGCTCTTTTTAGTGGGCGAGCACCAAATTGTCTGTCAAATCCTTTTTCAGCAACATAAACTTTTGCTTTGTCTGACAATGAAAGTTTATAACCCAATTCTTTAACTCTTGCATATAATTTATTTAATTCAATTTCAATAATAGAATTAATATCTTCTTTTTCTAAAGCATTAAAAACAATTACATCGTCAATTCTGTTCAAAAATTCTGGTGCAAATGTTTTCTTTAATGCATTTTCAATAATACTTTTCGAATTATCATCAGCTTGAGAAACTTTGGCAGCAGTACCAAAACCAACTCCTTGACCAAAATCTTTGAGTTGTCTTGCGCCAACATTAGAGGTCATAATAATAATGGTATTCTTAAAGTCGATTTTGCGACCTAAACTATCTGTCATAAAACCATCGTCAAGTACTTGCAACAGTATGTTAAAAACATCTGGATGCGCTTTTTCTATTTCGTCTAAAAGAACTACACAATAGGGTTTGCGACGCACTTTCTCGGTTAGTTGCCCGCCTTCTTCGTAACCAACGTATCCTGGAGGTGCTCCTACTAAACGCGAAATAGCAAATTTCTCCA
>NZ_JBDTQE010000033.1:0-30359 GCF_039932285.1 Flavobacterium sp. | reverse complement strand
TTTAGAAGTTTCAGATACTATAAAAGCATTTTCAGTTGGTGAAAATATACAGTTTGTTAACGCTTCATTTTCTATCAATTTTTCAAAAAAACCATCATTATCAAAACTATAAATATTTTTAATAATTTTATTAGTCGATGACACTACATAATTTCCTTTTTGTATTACCAGCCTATTTTTATTAGGCAAAAAATTATAACCTACTGGAAAATTCTTATCATTGAATTTTTCCTCAAGCACTATGGTCTGAGCATCTACTAATCCGACGAATAGTAATAAAAGTAAAACAATAGTATTCTTTTTCATATTAGATTTTACTTAAAAATTAACTTTATAACTCAATCCCAATGTTAATGCTCTTGTGAGTCCGTCTGGACGTTCTTTTCTAACAACAAAAGGAGAAGCTATTGATGTTTCTAAATAACTTTTTTTGTTTAATTTATAAGATACAATTAGGTTTCCATTTATAGTAAGTCCATCAGAACCAACTATGGTTTCACGTTGTCCAAAAATATTCTGGAAACTATCCTCACCTAAATGATAAATAAATAATAAATTTGGTTTGAAAGTAAATTTCTCATTAGTTGTTTTTAATCTATAAGTAGTTCTAAATAAAACATCCGATTTTCTTTCAAATAAATTAGTTGAAGCATATTTATCAGTTACAAGTGGATTACTCAAATAAGAGTTTTTGTTATCTGACAATGGTATTTGTACTGCGGTATTAAAATCCCATTTTCTATATGTAAGATTTACACCCCCAATAAAATCGAAAGTTCCTAAACTTGCTTGATAAGCCATTGGTAGCGAAACGTTATTTATTTTATCATTAGAACTTGTTAGTGGAATCTTTACTCCAAACAGAACTGACCACATTTTTGCTCCTTCAAGATCACTAAATTTATTTTTAAATTTGTAGTTTCCTGTCAAAAAAGCATCTCCTAAATTACCTCTTGTACCAAAATCTCCATTCGCAATAGCTGATGTTAGTTTTGCACTAATTGCAAATTTATCTGTTACATCTCTTGTGTAAGTTAAATACTGTGAAAATACAGTAACACCTTCTTCGGCGATACCATATACTACACCAACATCAACACTATTTTTCAGATCTACTTCGTGACCTTTAAATCCGTTTCCGACTGAGCAAAAACCAGCGTCACTACAGCCTTGCGCATAGCAATTAGTAAAACTTACTACGATAAATAAAAAGAATGCTAAAAATTTTAATTTTTTTGTTTTCATGTTTTTGTTTAATTTTAATTTAAATAATTGTTAATGGTGCAATTGCAAATAAGTGGTTATACTGCTGGCAATGAATTAATACATAATGATATTCAGAAACATTTACACCAGACGGGATTGCATAAAACGTATTCCCGTTTCCTTTAAAATTTCCTAAATTCACAAAGTTAGTAGGTGTACTTTCTTTAGATATATAAACCTTTAAATCCGGTCCATCAGATATTATAAAATCTTCTAACTTTACTTTATATTTATTATTGTCTAGATAAATTTTAGCAAATCCAGAAACAGTTATACCTGACGTTGGGTAAAATTCTCCTGAATATTTTAGAACTGCACTACTGCTTATTGTTCCACTTTCTGCGCTTTTACTTGTTAACTCTCCATCGCTCTCACAAGAAACAAAAAGAAACAGGCTTAATAGAAATACAAATAAACTTTTCATATGTTATAATTTTCAAATTATTATTAAATTCCCTTTTTACTATTTAAATTTCTTTTGTACATCTACGTAATTCTTTAAATAATAGTTTTAAGTTTATTCAATAAAAGTAAAAAACTTCCTATTTGTCAAATGTCCGCTACCTTACATTAGGAAAGATTATTAAGAAATAATTATGTTAATCTAAAAAATCATAGATTTGTACTTTTAAACGACGTTATGATAAATCCCTCAGCACCAAGTTGGGTTGAAAAATTTTTTACAGAACAAAATGATGAAAATCAATCTGTAATAAATAATTACGAAAAATTTTACGAAAACACTAGAAACACTGGTTTTCTAGTTGGTTATACAACACATTTTGTAACCACAAAAGAAATTGAACCAAAAGGATTAACGAACGAAGAACTTTCTAAAATCGCTTTACTAAATACATTATTTGGAGTTTATCAATTAGTGAAAAACAATCGAAATCCGTCAGATTTTATAAATGAATGTGTTACTTTTTATAAAGATTTACATCCAAAAGAATCTAGTTTGTTAGAAAAAATATTGCCGCAAGATTCCTATTCGAGTAAACTAGAAAAAATAATAAATTCACGAATTCAAACCAACGAGAATATTATTAGCAAAAATTTTTCTAATATTCTAACAAATGCATTAATTTTTATTGATGTTTTAGCATTTCGGAAATATTTAGTAGAAGGAAATATTCCGGAGAAGTACTTAAAAAAAACAGAGGAAATTATTGTAAATATTGTTTCGTTGGCACTAAAAACCAAAGAATTAAAAACAAAATATGATGATTTACTTCAAAAATTATTTGAATCCTCTGTTAGATATACCAAATTTAATAAGTTAGAAATAGTTTCTATAGAAAATCTAGATTTATCCTATTTTAATAATGATTACGAGAAATATTACCTTATTGATATGGCAGGAATGGCAATGTGGAATGATGGTAAAATAGAAAATTCTGAACGAAATTTTCTATTTCAATTAGCAAAAAAGCTAGCTATTTCAGATTCATTTGTAGAAAAAAGTATTTTAGATATGAATTTATTTCTCACAAAAAATAAAGCTAAAATACCGTATTTCAATTTTTCGAATCCTGTAAAACATTTTTATGATCAAACTACTCAAAATGTGCACACCTTAATTTCTAGAAATAAAAACAGACTCATTTTAGAAATATCACAAAGTAAAGAACTTATGAAATTGCTTTCACAATCTACAAAAAGAGATTTAAGCCCAGAAGAGAAGAAAAAAGTAAGAAACCAATTGTTAGATATCTTCAAAACAATCCCATCATTAACTATTTTTCTTATTCCTGGCGGAAGTTTATTATTACCCATTCTCATTAAGTTTATTCCGCAACTATTACCCTCTGCATTTAACGAAAATCTAGAAAAAGAATAGAAATTCGTTATCATTTTAAATTATAGTTATTTATATTTGCATCATAAATAACTATATCATGACCATTACCCAACTACAATATGTTTTAGCTGTTGCCGAACACAAAAATTTTACACTAGCTGCAGAAAAGTGTTTCGTTACACAACCCACACTGAGTATGCAAATACAAAAAGTAGAAGAGGAATTATCTATTTTAATTTTCGATAGGAGTAAAAAACCTATTCAACTTACAGACGTTGGTCAAAAAATTGTAGCACAAGCAAAAAATATTGTCAATGAAGCAGATAGAATGCAAGATATTGTTGATATTCAAAAGGGATTTATTGGTGGCGAATTTCGTATAGGAATCATCCCTACAATAATGCCGACACTTTTGCCTATGTTTCTGAATAATTTTATCAAAAAATATCCCAAAGTAAAACTAATAATAGAAGAGCTGAATACTTCCGAAATTATAAAAAAACTTAATAATGGCCAACTCGATGCAGCAATAGCAGCAACACCACTAAACGACGAAAAAATAAAAGAAATAGTTTTATACTACGAACCTTTTATGGTTTATGTTCCTGAATATCATTCGCTTTCTTCTAAAAAAGAAATTGAAGTAAGTGATTTAGATATTGATGAGATTTTGCTTCTTCAAGACGGACATTGTTTTAGAGATGGAATCCTTAATCTTTGCAAAAACAATTCTATAAATAGCGATTCGAAATTTAAATTAGAGAGCGGTAGTTTTGAAACTCTTATAAAATTAGCAGATGAAGGATTAGGAATTACGTTACTTCCTTATTTGCATACTCTAGATTTGAAAGATAAAGACAAAACTAAACTAAAACATTTTGTAGAGCCAAAACCAGCTCGAGAAATCAGTTTAATTTTTCCTAAAAATGAACTAAAAATTCATATTATCGATGCACTAAGAGGTGTTATTTCAGGTGTTTTGCGTGGTGCAATTGCTTTTCAGAATGTAGAAATTATTAGTCCTACTTTGAAAAAATAAAAAAAGGAGCTTGTCGGCTCCTTTTAGTTTATAAAATTTTAATGTATATCTATTCACTAACAATATATAAAAATTGTTTGAGTTCGGGTTTTTCATTGGTGAAATATTGCAACCAATTCTTCAAGCTCTCAATTTCGTAGGGCAACAAAATTTTAATGGCTTTTTTTAGTTCTTTCATAAAAAGTTTTGCATCAAAACTAACTTTTTCTAAAACATCTTTTGTGTAATCATAAATCATTCTAGACATAATAAAGTAGGATTAAAAATGAATAATTTAGCTAATAAACTATTATAAAGATAAAAAAATAAATTTTAAATATCGATAAAAAGAAACGAATAATCGATGAAATGAAATTCAAATATCAAATTAGATTATTAATACTACATTTTCAGATTAGAATTATAAGAATTCTAATTAATATTATATTTTTTTAAAATAAAATATCCTTAAAATTGTACTTCTACAATTTTAAGGATATTTTTAATTTCTAATAATTAAACTTATTTATCTTTTGTAAACTCAAAATTTTGAGCACCAAAACTTAATTTGAATCCTGTTTTTTGTTCGTTAAATTGAACCGTTAATCCAGCTTGTTCAAAAGTAAATTTGCCATTTCCAGCATTATCTAAGGATATTGATTGTTGTCCTGTAGCACTCATAATTAGTGTTTCATCTTCTTGTTTAAAATTAACTTTTACTGGAATTTGAGCACTTGAAAAATTACCTAAATACGCATCTAAACTTATTCCTTTTTCTACTCCATTTTTAGCATCTGTCCAAACATTATTTTCTGGATTTGCATCTGGAAATGCATGATCTGGATCTATTGTTATACTTTCTAATTCTTCGGTAGAATTATATTTGAATGACCATGATTTATTACGCTCCCAAATTTCTACTGGTAATGTAGTTCTAGAAACTGCACCGCTTTTAGTTTTAACTTCAACCACAACTGGCATTGGCATTTTTTCCAAATTATCAATAGTAATTATTACGCCTTGTTTGGCATCATTTTTTACATATTTTACCTTTGCAATGGCTTGATCTAGTTTCCAGTTATTTATAAACCAACCTCTCCAGAACCAGTTTAAGTCTTCTCCAGCTACATTTTCTATACTTCTAAAAAAATCATCTGGAGTTGGGTGTTTAAAAGCCCATCTTTCAACATAAGTTCTAAATGCTTTGTCAAATCTTTCTTTTCCTAAAATTTGATTACGCAACATATTTAAACCTTCACCTGGTTTAAAATAAGCTAGAATACCTAGATTTGCTTCTTTTAAACCATCTGGTGCGCTATATATTGGTTCCATTTCTTGATTGGTTAATACTCCCGCAGATTGATGCATATTTGTTGCTGGTTGTTTGTATTCTCCATTATTAAAATCTTGCGAACTTACTCCATTAATAAAAGTATTAAAACCTTCATCCATCCAAGCAAATAGTCTTTCATTTGATCCTACAACCATAGGAAACCAGTTGTGTCCAAATTCATGATCTGTAACTCCCCACAAAGCTTCTCCCTTATCAGTCCAACTACAAAAAACAATACCTGGATACTCCATTCCTCCTTCGTTACCTGCAACGTTTGTTGCCGCAGGGTAAGGAAACTCAAACCAACGTTTAGAATAATTTTCAATCGATGTTTTAGTATATTCTGTGGCACGTCCCCAAGCATCATTTCCATTACTTTCTACTGGATAAGCGGATATGGCTAATGATTTTTTACCACTTGGCAAGTTTATTCTTGCTGCGTCTATTATAAAAGCCGGAGATGTTGAAAATGCTAAATCACGAGAATTTTTAATTTTAAATTTCCATGTTAAAGTTTGTTTTCCAACAGGACGAGAATTTGCATTTGTAACCTCATCTGCAGATCGGATAATTACTGTTTTTTCGCTATTTCTAGCATTAGCCCATCTTTTTTGTTGTTCAGCCGTATAAACTTCTGTAGGATTTAATAATTCTCCAGAGCAAACTACAATATGTTTTGCTGGTACTGTTATTGCAACATCTAAATCTCCATATTCTAAATAAAATTCTCCTGCACCTAAATAAGGTAAAGTATTCCACCCTTTTACATCATCGTACACACACATTCTAGGATACCACTGAGCAACTGTAAAAATTTTACCGTTTTTCGTGTCCTGAACTCCCATTCTGTCTGAACCATAAAGAGGAGAAACAAATGAATAATCTATTTTAAGTTTTACACTTGCTCCATTTGCTTTTAGTTCCTGAGGCAAATCGACTTGCATTCTAGTATCTACAATAGTAAACTTAGCATTTGTTTCGACAGATTTTCCGTTTGAAGTTGCAATAACTTTAACCGAATTAACCTTATAACCACCATCAAAATCTTCTCCTTTGGCTCCATTTCTACTTCCTTTAACAGGAATAACGGCATTTCCTCTAGAGTCTTTTTTGAACAAATTTTGATCTAATTGCATCCAAAGAAAACCTAACTTATCCGGACTATTATTGGTATAGGTTACTAATGCTGACCCTAAAATCTCGTTTTTAGCTTCGTTAAGTGATGCCGTTAGTGAATAATCAGCTCTGTTTTGCCAATATTTTGCTCCTGGCTGACCACTTGCCGAACGTGTTTCAGTAGCATTTTTAGTATAAAAACCTGGTGCAAAGGCATCATGATAATTATAATTTGTTGCTTGTTGTGCTGAAATTAAATTACTCCCGAAAAATAATGCAGAAATAAATAATCCTCTAATAATTTTTGAGTTCATTTTATATTTTTTTTGATTGTTAAAATTAGAGTAACTATTTGCTTTTTTGTTACAAAAAAATGTTAAAAAAAGGCATCAAAAATATTTTTGATGCCTTTTTTTTAATACCTGTTTATATGTTAAATAGATTTATAAATTCGATTTATAGGAATTACAATGCCTTTTTTTAGTATCACTCTTTTGTCAGTTACACCCCAAATAGTAGTTTCTACAACTTTTTTAGATAGATCATCTTCAAAATAAATTTTAATTTTAGAATGTTCTAAATTTCCCAACGATAAAGCTCTATCTAAATCTGAGTTTCTTTTATTAATTTCTTCTTTGTCATCTAAAACATCAGATACCGGGAAATTAAGTTGATTTATTAATTCTTTTTCTATAATTTCAAAGTTTGTATCCATGGCTATATTGTTAATTTATTAATGATGATTTTAGGCTTTTATAAAAATAGTAAAATTTATTCATCAACTCATAATAAAATAAAATATATTTACTGTATTTGATTTAAAACCAGAATAACTAATGAAAGTATCAATTTCAAATACAATTATAAATGCAATTATTAATTCTATTGGGGCGGAATTGATAGTTTTAAACAAAAACGATAAAAATTACATTTGGACAGTAAATGAAGAATTCTGGAACAAAACATCTCCTGTATTGTTTCCTATTGTTGGGAAATTAAAAAACGATTTTTATAAGATAAATAATATCCAATATTCATTACCAAGACATGGTTTTGCAAGAAATTATAATTTTGATATAATTAATAAAACTGATTCGTCAGTAACCTTTTCGTTATGTGACAATAAGGAAACTTTAGCACAATATCCGTTTTTATTCGAATTACAAATCTGTTATACTTTAGTCGAAAACAAATTGATTATCTCTTATTTAGTAAAGAATAATTCGAAACAAGAAATGCCTTTTTCTTTAGGAGCTCATCCTGCATTTGCAATAGATTCTAGTTTGGATAATTATGCTTTGCAATTTGACAATGATAATATATTAACGGCTCACGAATTAGAAAACGAACAATTTTCTGGAAAAATGAAAATCATCAATTTAAAAAATAAAATTTTACCCCTCACCTATTCATTATTCGAAAAAGACGCTTTGGTTTTTAAAGAAATTAAATCAAAATATTTGACTATTATTAAAAATGATATTCCTTATTTAAAAATTGATTTTGGAAATTTTCCAAGTCTCGGAATTTGGACAAAAAAAGATGCCCCTTTCTTATGCATAGAGCCATGGTTTGGTTATGCTGATGATAAAAATTCAAATGGAAATTTATTTGATAAAAAAGGAATTCAAATATTAGATATAAATAGTACATTTAGCACTTATTTTTCAATTGAAATTTTATAAAAAATGAGTACATTTTCATTTCTTCCTTTTCAGAATTTAAAATCTGATAGATTGCTATTAAGACAAATAACATCCGATGATGTAAACGAAATTTTTGAGTTGAGAAGTAATTCAGAGACTATGAAATATATTCCAAGACCATTAGTCACATCAATTGAGGAAGCAATGAGTCATATAAAAATGATTCAGGACAAAATTGAGTCGAACGAAGGAATAAATTGGGCAATTACACTAAAAGATAATTCTAAAATGATAGGAATTATAGGTCATTACAGGATACGATGGGAACATTTTAGATCTGAAATTGGGTATATGTTATTACCTGAATATCATGGAAAAGGAGTTGTTACTGAAGCAATAGAGCTTATGATAAAATATGGCTTTAATGAAATGAAAATGCACTCGCTAGAAGCAATTATAGATCCAGAAAACACAGCATCTGCAAGAGTTTTAGAGAAAAATAATTTTGTAAAAGAAGCTCATATTTTACAAAATGAATTTTATGATGGTAAGTTTTTAGATACGGTAATATATTCCATTTTAAATAATGCTAAATAAATTTTATCTTCTTTTTTTATTATTTTCAACAATACTGCAAGGACAGACTTATACGAAGATAAATGGATTGAGTGCACTTGTTCTTATTCCAAATATTGGGATTGAAACACCCGTTTCTAAAAATCTTACTTTTCAAGTGGATGCTCTAGCTTCTTTTTGGAAATCTGTAAATAATGCCCCGCTTCAGTTTGTAATTGTTACGCCAGAAATAAGATACCATTTTAAACAAAATTATGATGGTTTTTATATTGGAACTCATGTTGGGGGAAGCCTTTTTAAGCTACAAAAATGGAATTATTCAAATACCAATTACTATCAAACAGGATTTAATTATTTTGTTGGAGCAACAATAGGTTATGAAAAAAAGATTAATAAAAAATTTCTTTTTGATATTTTTATTGGAGGTGGAAGCCAACAAGCCTTTTATAAAGGCTATGATTTAGTGACTGATGAAAGATTAGATGGAGCTAAAAAATTTAATAAAAGTGGTGAATTTTTACCTTATCGTGGTGGAATTATGATTTGTTATTTAATTAATTAAAACTTAGAAAGTGTTTTAACATATAATTCTTCCACTTTTTTTCTTGCCCAATCTGTTTTTCTTAAAAAAGTCAAACTCGATTTTATTGAAGGATTTTCTCTAAAACATTTTATATTTATTAATTCTCCAAGTGTATCAAAACCATAATAGTTAACTAATTTTTCTATCATATTTTGAAGTGTAATTCCGTGAAGAGGATCTTTAGATTTATTAGTTTCCATAAAACAAAAGTAGTATTAAAAATATCAATAAAAAACCATCAAAGTTTCCTCTGATGGTTTACATCTTAATTTATTTTACAATATTACTGAACTGCTAATGATGCATCTATCATACCATATCCAAATTCTGGATCTTTATTAGGATACAAATGAGAAGATTCGCGCATTTTTGTTAAAACCTGATTGCTTGTCCATGTTGGATGCTTAGACCAAACTAAAGCACCTATTCCTGCTGCTGTTGCTGTTGCTACAGATGACCCTCCTACATAATCCCCTAGACCCTCATTATAACTATTTACAGGTACTGTGTTTCCTGTACCCGATCTTTGCATCATTATTGTAAAATCTATTTTACCTCCTGTATGACAAACATCGCATGCTTGATAAGTAGAAGCCTCTTTAATACCCGTTACTGCAACAGTTTCCGACATCCAAGCTGGAAAAATAACACCTACAAATGTTGTAAAACTTGTTGAAGTACCTCCAGCACAAAAAATTAATTTACCTTTACTATAAGCATATTTTATTCCGTCTTCAATTTTCCCTACAGAGAAAATATGTCCCATAGACATCGAAATTATTTTCACATTAGCATTATTTGCTAGGGCTGTAAAAGCATTTTTAACCCCATTTTGTTCATGATAACCGTCAAGAACAACATTAGATGCGGCTCTATAAGTAATAAGATTAGAGTTATAAGCCACACCAACTGGCTGACCATTATCATTTCGTGGAGCTGCTGCAACAGATGACATACTTGTACCATGACCACATTTGTCATTTGCTCCATCGGTTGTTGTACTCCATGGCCAAATAGAATCTACATAAACACCATATTTTTGAACAGTTCTGCCTGAAGAATAACCATCATTAAAACTTGAATTTAAAAGTGAATTCACCATCGAAGCTCCTGTATCTACTACTCCAATAGTTACTCCTGCTCCAGTGCTATAACTCCAAGCACTTGGGATATTGTGTTTATAAAATGTCCAAGGTGCCAGTGCATTAGGTGCTATTGTAGTATAATCCGAAGAACTTAAAGTTGACGATTCTAACCCACATCCTGAAGAAGACAATGTGCTTTTCGAGTACTGATTTTTAACCTCAAAATACTTATATCCAGAAGGTTCTAAATATCTTAAATAATTACTGTTTCTTAAAGCTATTACTGTTTCTTGCTTTTCAATAATTACGTCTACTAGATTTAAGTAAGGATCTGAAGAAATTAATATTTTATCTAACTCTTTCCCTTCATATTTCATAATAATTGCAAGTAAATCATTTTGTGTTTTTTGATTATTAGATGATTTACTTCTATCAAAATCCGATGATGAGTTTCCAAAACCAATTGTTGCTATATTTTGACCTTGAACCATAGCGCTCCACAATAAATGATTTGAAGCTTCTTTCCAGTTAAAAGAACCTTTGACACTAAAAGATTCATCTATTTTTGCATTAATTTGTTGAGGAGATAAAGGGTCTTTTTGCAAAGCGTCAATTATGATTGAATCATCTGTAGAATCTTCTTTTGTACACGATGAAAATGCAATTGAAGCCAGAACCAGGAAACATAAGATTTTTTTTGTCATTTTGTTGGTTTTTTTTGGTTATATTACGAATATAATAATGTTTTGATGTTTTTAACAACAAAACCGATAACTTACAAAATACATCGACAAATTACAAAATACTAAATTTTAATTGATTACAAGTTAAATTAGTTTTTGTTTAACTTCTAACCAATTAATAAAATAAAAAGGTCTTCATTCATAAATGAACAAAGACCTTTTTATAAATTTAAATTTACAATCTAAAACAAAAACTTAACTCCAACTTGTAAATTTCCTAATTGTCTATCGGCAACAGAATTCATTGGGTTTGCATTGAATCCAAAATTTGTAGTTTTGTCTCCTACTTTTGGAGTAGATGTTGAAGATCCAACATTTAAAATTGCAAATGAAGTCTCTACAGTCATCCATTTATTTATAATATAATCAAATCCGGGTGCTACTTCTAAAGCAAAAGATGATGTTTTACTATCTGCGATTTTTTCTTTACCAAACGTAATTGGAGCGGCAACTTGACCATAGAAAAATAATCCTCCTGTTATATTCCAATATTTTCTAACTAATGGTTTAACAACAAATGTGCTACTTTGAGCAGTTGTTACACCTAAAACATTTACATCTTTAGAACTTATGCTACCAACTCCAATACCAATTGTTGTTGAAGGAGCAATAAAATAACCTACAATAGGTAAAATCATATTAGAATCTGTTTTAGAGGTTCCTGTTTTAGAAGAATCGAAAGAAACTTGCCCAGCAACCCAAAAAGTACCTTGCAAACCTTTACTTGTTCCTTCTTCTTGTGCATTTGCTGAAAAACCAAATAATGCAAAACCTGCAATCAATAAAATCTTTTTCATTTTTAATGTTATTTAAAATTTATACCTCAAAAGTACACATACAAAATATCGGAAAAACTGATAAAAATCATAGGTTAAAAAGTATTTGAGAACTAAAAAAAGTAAAATTTTGTTAGTATTCATTTTTTGTTGTTACCTTTGCAATATCATGTTAAAAACAGTCAACATACTTAATAAAAGAGCTAAATTCGATTACGAAATTTTAGAGACCTATACTGCTGGAATTGTTTTGGCTGGAACCGAAATAAAATCGATTCGTTTAGGTAAAGCTAACATTACAGATAGTTTTTGTGAATTTAGTAATAACGAACTTTTTGCAATAAACACTTATATTGAAGAATATACTTTTGGAAATCAATTTAATCATAAATCCAGAAGCGAACGCAAGCTATTACTAAAAAAGAGAGAATTAAAAACGTTGTTTAAAAATGTACAAGCAAAAGGATTAACTATTGTTCCTCTCAAATTACATACTAACGAGAAAGGATTGGCAAAGCTAGACATTGGTTTGTGTAGAGGTAAAAAAACTTATGATAAACGAGAATCTCTAAAAGAACAAGACACAAAGAGAGATATAGATAGAATTAAGAAAGAATTTAAATAAAAGCCGACAACAATATTATCGGCTTTTTGTGAAAAAATAGGTCATTTAATTTCCGAAGAATCTACCAAAGAATCCCCTTCTTTCCTCTTCTTCCTCTTCTTGTTCAATATTTTGCTTAACTTCTTGAAAAGTGGGTTGTTGTGATTTCTCGTGATCAATCATTAATTTTGTTACAAGATCAACATAGTTTAATCCTTTATCTTCAAGAAATCCTATCAAATATTTCTCGCTAGCATCTATACCGCTTGCTTGCTCTATTTGAAATAATCTTTTATATAGTGGTTCAATATGATTTGAAATAATTTCCTGCGGAACTGATTTTCTTCTGGCAATATAATTAATAATATTTCCATCCGCATCTCTTAAATATTCAAAATCTGTAATTACCCAATAATAACGTCCAGATTTTGCTAAGTTTTTTACAATCCCGTGAAATTTATTACCTTGTTTAATATTATCCCACAATACTTTAAAAATAACTTTAGGCATGTCGGGATGTCTAATAATATTATGTGGTTGCGCCATTAATTCATAATCTTCATAACCGCAAACATCTACAAAAGCTTCATTAGCATACTCTATGGTTCCATAAAGATCTGTTTTACTCATAATAGTTTGGGTTTTATCCCATGAAACTTCTTTGTCAATTGGTGTTGGTTTTTTGCTCCCAAAAATGTTAACTTCTTCGCTCATATTTTTATTTTTAACTGTAATACTAAAAATTATATGCCAAAAATAATTATAGTTTTATTTGTAAAAAATGATAAAAATCATGAGAAAGTAATAATTTAGTTTTTATCCTCCAACAACGGCACGAATTTAAAATCTCCGAACTCGTGCTTTTCGAATTGAGTTTCGTCTATTCTAATAATAAGTGTCATAATCTGAACATTTTCTCCAACAGGAATTACGAGCTTTCCTCCTATTTTTAGTTGTGACATTAATGCTTTTGGAATTTCTGGTGCTCCCGCAGTTACTATAATACTATCAAACGGAGCATAATTGGGTAAACCTTTATAACCATCGCCAAAAGACAAATGTTTGGCTCTAATTCCTAATTTAGGCAACAATAAAGATGTTTTTTTAAACAATTCATTCTGGCGTTCTATACTATATACAACTGCTCCAACTGTACACAAAACAGCTGTCTGATAACCCGAACCTGTTCCTATTTCTAATACTTTATCTCCTTTTTTAACTTCTAATAATTCTGTTTGAAAAGCTACTGTATAAGGTTGCGAAATGGTTTGACCTGCTCCTATTGGGAAAGCTTTATCTTGGTAAGCATAGTCTTCAAAACTGGAGTTCAAAAAAAGATGTCTCGGAATTTTGCTAATAGCTTCCAATACACTTTTACTAGTTATTCCTTTTTGTTTCAAAACGGTTACTAACTGATTACGAAGTCCTTGATGTTTTGGCGTATCTTTCAATTTTTGGGGTATTATTTTTTGTAAATTTAGAAAACAAATTATCAATTATCAATAACCAATTATCAATTAATTCCTATTTTTGTTCAAAATACATTTTTATGCTGAAAGTTGGCGTTTTAGGTGCTGGTCATCTCGGAAAAATACATTTACGATTGTTACAACAATCTGAAAAATACGAATTAGTAGGTTTTTATGACGAAAATCAAGAAAATGGTGCAAAAATAGCAACGGAATTTGGCTACAAGCAATTTGATACTATTGCAAAATTAATTCACGCTGTCGATGTGATTGATATTGTAACACCCACACTTTCTCATTACAAATGTGCTAAAGTATCTATAAAGTCTGGCAAACATGTTTTTATAGAAAAACCCATTTCAACTACTGTCGAAGAAGCCGAAGAAATTATAGCTTTAGCCAAAGAATATAATATAAAAGGACAAGTTGGTCACGTCGAAAGATTTAACCCAGCATTTAAAGCGGTTAAAGACCAAATAAAAAATCCAATGTTTATCGAAACGCATCGTTTAGCAGAATTTAATCCTCGTGGAACCGATGTTCCTGTGGTTTTAGATTTGATGATTCACGATATCGATGCTATTTTGAGCGTTGTAAACTCGAAAGTGAAAAATATTTCAGCCAGTGGCGTTTCGGTAATTAGTGATTCCCCAGATATTGCCAATGCAAGAATTGAGTTCGAAAGTGGTTGTGTTGCTAATATTACTGCGAGTAGAATCTCGATGAAAAATATGAGAAAATCAAGATTTTTTCAGAAAGATGCTTACATCTCAGTCGATTTTCTAGATAAAGTTTGCGAAGTAGTAAAAATGAAAGATGCTCCTGAAACTCCAGGCGATTTCGATATGATTTTGCAAAATGCCGAAGGCGTAAAAAAACAAATTTATTACGAAAATCCATCGGTAGAACCTAATAATGCCATTTTAGACGAATTAGAATCTTTTGCAGATGCTATCAATAATAATACAACCCCTGTGGTTACATTAGAGCAAGCAACTGATGCTTTGCGTGTGGCTTATCAGATAATAGAATCGATGAAAAATTAAATAATAATACAATTGTTTAAAGTTTAAAGTTGTCATGATAACTTTAAACCTGAAACTTTAAACTTTAAACTTTAAACAAACAAAAAATGAAAAACATAGCAGTAATTGGAGCAGGAACTATGGGCAACGGAATTGCACATACTTTTGCACAATCAGGATTTACAGTAAAACTAATAGATATTTCGGAAAAATCGCTCGAAAAAGGTATTGCAACTATTGCAGCAAACCTTGACAGAATGGTTACTAAAGGAACAATTACTGAAGAAGACAAACACAAAACCATTGGAAATATCATCACTTATACAGATATAAAAGATGGTGTAACTGGTTGCGATTTAGTTGTCGAAGCCGCTACTGAGAATTTAACTTTAAAACTAAATATCTTCAAACAATTAAGCGAAGTTTGCGATCACAATACGATTTTAGCAACCAACACTTCCTCTATTTCAATTACACAAATCGCAGCTTCAGTAGTGCATCCAGAAAGAGTTATAGGAATGCATTTTATGAATCCTGTGCCCATTATGAAATTAGTCGAAATCATTCGCGGTTATAGTACAACCAACGAAGTGACTAAAACCATCATGGATTTATCAATAAAACTAGGAAAAATACCTACCGAAGTAAATGATTATCCAGGATTTGTAGCCAACAGAATTTTGATGCCAATGATAAACGAAGCCATCGAAACATTATACAACAAAGTAGCTGGCGTACAAGAAATTGATACGGTGATGAAACTAGGAATGGGTCACCCAATGGGACCGTTACAATTAGCAGATTTTATTGGTCTTGATGTTTGTTTAGCAATTCTAAACGTGATGTACGATGGTTTCAAAAACCCTAAATATGCACCTTGCCCGTTATTAGTTAATATGGTGATGGCTGGAAAATTAGGAGCAAAATCTGGTGAAGGTTTTTATGATTATGCCGAAAGCAAAAAAGCAGAAAAAGTTTCAAAACAATTCTCATAATTAACAATGGATAATTGATAATTGATAGTTACTAATTATCAATTATCAACTGTCAATTATCAATTGAATAATGGCAAAAATAATTCCATTCAAAGCCGTTCGACCTTCTGCCGACAAAGTAGGATTAGTAACTTGTAGAACTTATGACGATTATAACTCGGCAGAACTAGCTGCTTGGTTAAGTTATAATCCATATTCGTTTTTGCATGTAATACATCCTGCATTTGCAAATGCTCAAAAAATTACGATCGACAAACGTTTCAAAAGTGTGTCACATAAATACCAAGATTTTAAAGACGAACAAATATTAATTAAGGAAGAAACACCTGTTTTTTATTTATACGAAATTCAAACAAAATCAAATCTTTTTTCGGGAATTATCGCAGGAACTTCGGTAGAAGACTACAAAAATAATGTGATCAAAAAACATGAAGATACTTTACAGTTTCGAGTAGAACTGATAAAAGATTACATGAAATATACCGATTTTAATGCCGAACCCGTTTTAATAACTTATCCAGATAGCGTCGAAATAAACACTTATATTTCTTTGAGAAAAAAAAGCAAACCACTTTACGAATTTGCTACAACAACAAAGGAGAAACACACGCTTTGGAAAATTGATACACAAAGCGAAATAGATTGGTTACAAAATCATTTCGAAAAAATACCCAACCTTTATATTGCCGACGGACACCATCGTTCCTCAGCTGCTGAATTATTATTAGACGAAAACAAGGATGCAAAAAACGAAAATTTAAAGTATTTCATGAGTTTTCTTATTGCCGAAAGCAATGTAAAAATATACGAATTCAATAGGATTGTTAGAGATTTGAACGGTTTTACTAAAGATGATTTTATTGAGAAAATAACTCAACATTTCAACATCGAAAACAAAAACCAAGAATTGTGGAAACCGCAAAACAAGTATGAATTCGGAATGTATCTTGATGGGAATTTTTATGCTTTATTTTACAAACAAGAAAATATTCACAAATCACAGCACTTCGGAATCGAAAATCTTGACGCACAAATTTTGTACGATACTATTTTACATCCACTGTTGGGTTTAGAAGATTTGAGAAATGACGAACGCATCGATTATGTTTCTGGAAAACAATCAATTTCCATTATCAAAAATTTAATCGATGAAGGAGAATTTAAAGTTGGATTTATGTTGTATCCTTCGGATATTTCTGAAATAAAAGCTTTAGCAGACAATAATCTAATCATGCCACCCAAGAGTACTTACATCGAACCAAAATTTAGAAGTGGCTTGGTGGTTTATGAGTTGTAAATTTTATACAACTTATTTCACAATAAAAGCAAAATTCTAAAAGGATTCTTACATTTGCAAAAATAAAAATTATCATGTCAAACATATATTTAGGTTATCATTTCTCGGTCGAGCCAAAAGAACTAGGTTCGGAAATTCTTATTGCCGAATTAGGCGAAAAAGCTTTTGAAAGTTTTATTGAAACTGAAACTGGTTTTTCGGCTTTTGTACAAAAAACACTTTGGACAGATGATATTCTAAATGATATTTACATTTTAGAAAATCCAGAATTCAAAATATCCTATACTTTCGAAGAAATAGAGCAAGTAAATTGGAATGAAGAATGGGAAAAAAACTTTGAAGCAATCGATGTAGACGGGAATTGTCACGTTCGTGCACCTTTTCACCCAAAAACCAATGCCGAATTTGATATTGTTATCGAACCTAAAATGAGTTTTGGCACGGGTCATCACGAAACAACACACATGATGATTCAACATTTATTAGAAATAGATGTTACTGGAATGAAAACTTTAGATATGGGTTGTGGCACAGCCATTCTTGCCATACTTGCCGAAATGAAAGGCGCTCAACCAATAGATGCCATAGATATTGACAATTGGTGTTATCTGAATTCTATCGAAAATGCAGAACGCAACAATTGCAAACATATCTCTGTTTATGAAGGTGATGCTGCATTACTAAAAGACAAAAAATACGATTTGATTATTGCCAACATTAATCGCAATATTTTGCTAAACGATATGCAAGCTTATGTTGATTGTTTGAATACAAAAGGAACCATTCTTTTTAGTGGTTTTTACACAGAAGACATTCCATTTATAGATGCTTCTTGTACTGAAAAGGGTTTAACCTATGTTAAAAAATTCGAACGAAACAATTGGGTATCATTAAAATATGTAAATTAGCATTTAAATCTAAATGTTTTAAAGTCTAATGTCTTAAAGCTCTAAAAAATGGCAACAATAGAAAAAACTCAAGTTGAAACTGAGGTTCTAGAATCGGTAGGAATTAACAACGAAATTGTATTATTCAATGACGATGTAAATACTTTCGATCACGTTATAGATACTTTAATTAGAGTTTGCAATCATGAAGAATTGCAAGCCGAACAATGTGCATTATTAGTTCATTACAAAGGCAAATGTGTGGTTAAAACTGGAACTTTTGATGAGCTAAAACCACAATGCTCTTCGTTATTAGAAGCGGGTTTAAGTGCTGAAATAATATAAATCTAATTTTTATTGTTTAGTAATATAATGCAAAACCTATTTTATATATTACTTTTTCTATATTACTCAATTGGTACAATTTGTTTACCAATGAGTGATTTTTCGATGATTGGTGGTCTTCAAAAAATGTACCAACATTGCAAAGCAACAGAAGATAAAGATATGACTGCAATAGATTTTATAACAGATCATTTACTTAATATAGATAGTGTTTTTGACAAACATGAAAATGGCGACCAACAAAAACCTCATAAAAATATCGATTTAAACATTCACCATACTATTTGTCAAATATTTCAAGAAATTAAAACTTTTGATTTTAAAAATAATAAATCATTCGTTATTAATCATATTAAAACATTCAATTACGAAAATTCTGATTATTCGTATAATTATATCTATTCTATTTTTCGTCCACCAATAGCTGCTTAAGTATCTTTAGAATCCTTTTTACAAGGAAAATCAAATTATTTAAAAATTATTAAGCACAAAAAAAATGAAAAAAATATTTTTTGTTGCATTAACTATGATATTTAGTTATGTAACCTCTTTTGCACAAACTAAAACTAAAAATGCTGCAGTTTTAGCCTTTAATTTAAAATTTCCAAACGCTACGAAAGTAAATTGGGAAAAGGAAAATGCTACCGAATATGAAGCAAACTTTCTTTTAGATGGAAAAAAACATTCTGTCAATTACTCCACCGAAGGAAAATGGTTAGAAACTGAAAGTATTATCACTTTTAGTGAACTTCCAGAAATGGTACAAAATTCTTTCAATTTGCAACACAAAGGGGCGAAAGTTAAACTTTCTTCTAAAATTGAAAATTATAAAACCCAAAACTATTATGAAATAGAAGTAAGAAAAGGACTTAAAACCATAGAATACTTTTATACTGCCGATGGAAAATCATTTAAAGAATAAATAAAACAAGCCAAAACGCTATGTGTTTTGGCTTTATTTCATTAAATTAATTTATATAAATATGAAAAACATACCGAAAATAAATTTCATATATTGGGTATTAATGATTATTGCAACAACAACGGGAGAAATCGTTGGAAACTATATTTCAAGAGATTTATCATTAGGCTACAAAATAGGTTCTGTATTGCTTATAATTATATTTTGTAGTACTATTTTGTATTCGATAATATACAATAAATCGAATCAATTATTTTATTGGCTACTCATAATTCTTGGCAATATTGGAGGAACAAACATTGCAGATTTAATTTGTATCGATTTAAAACTGGGAACTATTTGGGGTTCACTTTTAGTTATTTCAGTATTTTTGATAATACTTATTACTATTAAATCTTTATCTAAAAATAATGATACGAATACAACCTTAAAAGTTACCTTTTTGTATTGGTTTGCAATTTTAACATCAAGTACATTTGGTACAACCTCTGGCGATTTTCTTTCTAATGATACTCCACTAGGTGCAGCTGGAGGAACAATTTTATTGTTTATTTTACTAATATTCTTTATTATTTTGGTCCATTTCAAAAAAATTTCTAACGAAGTTTTTTATTGGTTCTCAATCATAATTATCCACCCAATTGGAGCAACATTTGGTAATTATATTTCAAAACCAGCAGGACTAAACTTTGGTAATGTTTGGACAAGTGTGTTTTTAATTATTTTATTTTTAGCTATTTATAATATAAATGAAGTAAAAAAAATCAAATGAAAAAAATACCACAAATAAACATTTTTTACTGGGCATTAATAATTAGTGCCAACACAATGGGAGAAACAGCAGGAGACTTAATTTCTCAAACATTTAATTTAGGTTATGACGGAGGAACAATTGCCTTAATTTTATTGTTTTTTGTCGCTTTGGGTTTTACAATATTTTCTAAAATTCAACACATTTTTCTTTATTGGACAATTATAACTTTAGCAAGTACTGCTGGAACAACACTTTCGGATTATGTTACTAGAACTTTATTTCGAGATAACTTAGGTTATTCTGAAAATAAAGGTTATTTGTTTGGTACTATTTTACTACTCATTGCGTTGGGAATAACATTCAAAATCTGGCACAATTTTTCCAAATCAAGTGCTTTAGACGAAGGACTAAATCCAAAAACAGAATTTTTATATTGGATTGCCATTTTAACTTCAAGTACTTTAGGAACAGCGTTAGGCGATTTATTAGCACATGCCACTCCGCTAGGTTTTGCTGGAGGAACCTTACTATTATTAGTGTTATTGGGAATTGTAATTTTAATTACTTTTTTTACAAAAATTTCGAGGGAAATTTGCTATTGGTTAGCAATTATCCTAACACATCCTATTGGTGCAACAATGGGCGATTATCTCACAAAACCCGAAGGATTAAATCTGGGAAATATAAAAGCAAGTTTGGTTCTAGTAGTAGTATTTATAATTGTAATTATTGTTGGGAAAATCAAAAAAACAGAATTAGAAAATTACTAATAATTTTTCTATTTTCTAGAATTAAAAAACTTGTTTTTTGTATATTTGAAACCTAATGAGCTTAAATCATCTAACAATAAATAAACTTACTTTTACCCAAAATAATTAACACAAAATATCCTATTTAAGATGGAACAATACGGAAAAATACTAATTATTGCTATGCCTATTTTCTTATTATTAATCATAATAGAAAAACTATATGGCTATTACAAAGGCATAGACTATGTTCCCGTAATGGATAGTGTTTCGAGTATAAGTTCTGGAATGGCAAATTCCGTTAAAGATGTTTTAGGACTAAGCATTTCTATATTGTCATATGAATGGTTGGTATCTAAAATGGCTATTTTTACTTTAGAAGCTAATGTATACAGTTATATTATTGCTTTTTTTGTTATCGATTTTTATGGGTATTGGACACATCGATGGGCACATCAAATTAACTTTTTTTGGAACAAACACGCCATTCATCACAGTTCGGAAGAATTTAATTTAGCTTGCGCATTAAGACAAACTGTATCCAGCTTTGTGAATTTATTTGCCTTTTTACTAATTCCTGCAGCCATTTTAGGTGTTCCTGCTCAAGTGATTGCAATCACTTTACCTATTCAGTTTTTTCTTCAATTTTGGTATCATACAAGATACATAAACAAATTAGGTTTTATAGAAAAAATATTAGTAACACCTTCTCATCACAGAGTTCATCATGCTATTAATCCTGAATATATGGATAAGAATCATTCTCAGATATTCATCTTTTGGGATAAATTATTTGGTACTTTTCAAGAAGAATTACCAGAAGTTCCAGCCGTTTTTGGTATTACTCGCCCTGCGGAAACTTGGAACCCTTTTAAAATAAATTACCAACATTTATGGATTTTAATTAAAGACGCTTGGTATGCAGAAAATTGGAAAGACAAATTTATAATTTGGTTTATGCCAACAGGTTGGCGTCCCGAAAATTTTGAAGAAAAATATCCCGTTCACAAAATAGAAAATGTATTTAGTTTTGATAAATATGGAACCCAAAACTCTAATAAGTTAATTGGTTGGTCACTTGTACAAATGTTTATTACTCTATTTTTCGTAAGTTATTTATTCGATAATATTGCAAAAATAGGTCTTCAAAACATTTCTGTTTATGGTACTTTTATTTTTATTACAATATATAGTTATACTGAGTTGATGGACAAAAACAAATATTCGATTATTTGGGAATTTCTCCGTTTTGCTTTTGCTATAGGGATTATTCGTTATTACGGTGATTGGTTTGGATTAAATTCGATAATATCTTTAGGAAATTACTTGATTTTGGGTTATTTATCTTTTTCATTATTGATAAATATTTACTTTATTACCGTCGATTTTAAATTGGAAAACAAAGTAATTTTAAACAACTAAAAATGAGTAGATTATTAAATTATTTTTTAGCAATAAGTACTTGTTATTTATTACTAATCATTTTTGGTCAAGACAATATTGCTTGGTATTTTAAGCCTTTTTTATTACCTTTTTTAATTTTAGTAGCTTATAAATCTGATTTGTTTGCCACAAAAAAATGGTTGTTATTTGCCTTAATTTTTTCTTGGATTGGTGATGTAATATTAATGTTTGCAGACAAAGGAGAATTATATTTTATTCTAGGATTGGTTTGTTTTTTAATTGCTCATATTTTGTTTATTGTACTTTTTATCAAACAAAAAACAGAAGATAATTACATTAAAAATTGGCGTTTTTGGTTGGGATTCTTAGCTGTTATAGTTTATTTAGGTTGTATGTTATCGCTATTGTTTCCAAAACTAGGAGATCTAAAAATTCCTGTTTCAGTTTATGCTTTTACCATTTCGTTGATGCTTGTTATGGCTACAAAAGGCTATTTTTCTTGGCAAAAACCAATGAATTTATTAATTCTAATAGGTGCTTTATTTTTTATAACCTCAGATAGTCTTCTTGCCATTAATAAGTTTTACAACCCTATCTTAAGCGCCAACTTTATTATTATGTTTACTTATATTGTAGCACAATATTGCATTACAGCAGGTATTTTAAGACTAAATAAAAAAGATTTAATGAGGTAATCTTTCTTTTATCACACCATAAAAGAAAGTACCTAGAATTGCTCCAACTAATATAATCCCAACGCTCATAAATCCTGCGCCAATTAGTATAAAAATAGGTCCCGGACATGAACCTACTAATGCCCAACCCAATCCGAAGATCAAGCCACCAATCCAATAGCGAAACGAGCCTTTTTCCTTATTAATAATTTCGATGGTAAATCCATCAATATCTTTGAGCTTATTTCTTTTAATAATTTGAATTCCAATTACGCCTGTAGTTATTGCAACTCCAATAATTCCGTACATGTGAAATGATTGAAACATAAACATTTCGTATATTCTGTACCAAGAAACCGCTTCAGATTTAGTTAAAACCAACCCGAAAAGAAAACCAACTGCTAAATATTTAAGTAAATTCATTGTCTTAAAATAAAAGTGGAAAAATAAAATGTGCCATAGCCAAACCGCCTATAAAAAACCCAATTACAGCTTTTAACGATGGTAATTGTAAATTACTAAGTCCTGAAATTGCATGGCCAGAAGTACAACCACCAGCATAACGAGAACCAAATCCTATTAAAATTCCGCCTGTTAATAAAATAAAAATCATTTTTGTTGATTGAAAAACCTCCAGCCCAAACATACTCTTGGGCGCGAGTTTGCCATCTGGTGCTTCGATACCAAATTTAGATAACTGAGCAATCGTTTCAGGATTTATAGCCACATTTGAAGCATCTGACAAAAAATGAACCGCTACAAAACCACCGATCATAGCACCAAGAACCACTATTAGATTCCATCTTTGCGATTTCCAATCCCAATCAAAAAACGGAACATATTTTCCCACCCGAGTCATAGAACATAAAGACCGAATATTAGATGACATTCCGAAATGTTTGCCAAAATAAATTAACAGAAGCATTACAATTCCTATTAAAAAACCAGAAATTGACCAATGCCAAGTATGCGTAATATATTCCATCAATTTTTTTTACAAAAATAATAGAATCTTCCTATATTTGTTAGAATAATAGAAAGATTTAAGAAAATGAAAAAAATTGTTATTAGTTGTTTTGCTATTTTAATAATATCATCTTGCATTAGTACAAAATCGACTATAAGAAACATAGACAATTCAGTTATTGTACCAGAATTAAATGAAGCCTTTGGAAGTTTTATAATTACAAAAAATGCAACTTCAAAAAAATATGGTTATAACGAAGATTATCCTATAAATGTAAATTTTACATCAGTACAAGACGGGCTAAATAATCAAATTCGTTTTCTAAATGCTTTGGCAGGACCAAAAGGAGAAAAAATAAAATATATAAAAAAAGATGCATGTTGCCCATTTCCAACAAAAAAAACCGATACTGGAGCAGGAACAATAGATACTTTTGAAATAACTTGGGAAGGACAAACCAAACCTATTTTACTTTACATTAACAAATTTGAAAAAGGAGAATTACTAATTCCTTTAGGCTTAACAGCTAGGAAATAGCATTTGTAAAATATTATTTATAACAATAAATAAATTAAAAATGAAGACATTAGAACAATGGTTTGAAGAATATGCAGTGAGTCATCAAAACCCAAAAAACAAAACAATACACTACATATGTGTCCCTTCTATTTACTTTTCTATTGTTGGATTATTAATGAGTATTCCTAGTCAATTTATTGGGAATACTTTAAAATTAAATACTCCTGTAATAGAAAATTGGGCTACTGTAGTTTTACTTTTTGTACTCATTTTCTATATTAGACTATCCTTTACTATGGCAATAAAAATCGCTATTTTTTCAGTAATATGCTTGTTTTTAAATTATTACATCGGTCAAATATTACCATTATGGCTTTTTTCAATCGGTGTTTTTGTTATAGCATGGATTGGTCAGTTTTACGGACATAGTATTGAAGGCAAAAAACCTTCCTTTATAAAAGATTTACAGTTTCTAATGATTGGTCCTGCTTGGGTTGTAGAAAATTTATTTTCAAGAAAATAAATTTTTAATTAAACCAAGAAAACACTACACTCAACTATTAACTTAATAGTCCACATTACAAATAGTCAATATTAATGATTTGTAAAAACTAATTTTAAAAATGATCAAAAAAAGAATTCTCCTGTTCTTATTAGTTATAAGTACTATTTCTTTTGGTTTCTTTCATCAATCAAGAAAATTCGAAATTAATGATGAAAGGTTTATTAGTTATTGTGTAAATTCGAAAAAACAAAACATTGAATTCTATTTAAAAAATGAGAACAATGAAAACTTTAAAAATGCACAAAATCTAAAATTGTGGCTCAAAACAAAAAATAAAGAACTTCTATTCGCAACAAATGGAGGAATGTATAAGAAAGACAATTCCCCTCAAGGATTGTATATCGAAAATAAAATAGAAAAAGTCAAAATTGACACAACAAATGGAAATGGTAATTTTTATTTAAAGCCTAATGGAATTTTTTATATTACAACAAACAAAAGTTCTTTTATTTGTAAATCTAACGAATTTGTTAATAATGGAAATATAAAATTTGCTACACAATCAGGACCAATGCTTGTGATTAATGGAGAAATTCATTCCGCTTTTAAAAAAGAATCAACTAATTTTAATATTAGAAACGGAGTTGGAATTTTACCAAACGGTGAAATTATATTTGCAATGTCAAAAAAAGAAATAAACTTTTATGAGTTTGCAGAATATTTTAAAAAAACAGGCTGTAAAAATGCCTTATATTTAGATGGTTTTGTTTCAAGAACATATTTACCAGAAAAAAAATGGGAACAAACCGATGGTAATTTTGGAGTACTAATTGGAATTACAAAATAATCAAGAAAAAAGCTCTCTAAAAATTACTTTTCAGACAGCCTTTTTTTTAAAAAATTATTATCTATAGAAAATTAATTACAACTGAGAATATATATAATTAGAAATTTCAACCATTTGTGCGTCTTCAAGTCTAGCTTTTTTTTGCATACGAACTAAAACTGGTTTCCAATCTTGTTCTGACAATTTTGTAGGTAAATATAACTTATGGCATCTTGCACAATTATTTTCGTAGAGTGTTCTTCCTGCTAGTAATTCTGGGCTAAGCTCTGTTTTTTTTACTTCGGAGACAGGAGCGATAACTTTTGGCGAACAAGAATATAAAAATATTCCTAAAATTGCCACTGCTATAATTTTTATTTTCATAGTTTTAGTTTTTAGAATTGTAAATATAAAAAAATCCCAACAGTTTTATATTGGGATTTAAGTTTATTTTAATGAAAATATTATTTCACATCCATTAATTCTACATCAAAAATTAAAGTAGCGTTTGGAGGAATAGCACCACCAGCACCACGAGAACCGTACCCTAAATGCGACGGAATCACAAAGCGTGCTTTGTCTCCTACTTGAAGTAAAGCAATTCCTTCGTCCCAACCTTCAATTACTTGCCCTTGACCTAATTTAAAATCAATTGGTTTTTTACGAGGATAAGAAGAATCAAAAACTTTTCCAGATTCTAAAGATCCTTCGTAGTGTACAGAAACGGTTTTACCATTTTCTGCTTTTTTACCAGAACCTTTCTGAATCATTTTGTAACGCAAACCGCTTTCTGTTTTATCAAAACCAGCAGCCAATTGTTCCATTTTTGCTTCTGCAGCTTCACGTTCTGCAGCTTCTCTTTTTGCACGAGAACCTTCAAAAGTTCTAAAAGCCTCTACTGCATTCCATTTTTCAGCTTCTTCTCCAACTCTAACAATTTCTAAAGTTTCTAGAATGTCGTTTCCTTCTACAACATCAACAACCTCCTGACCTTCTACAACATGACCAAAAACAGTATGTTTACCATCTAACCAACTTGTAGGTACGTGTGTAATAAAAAACTGTGTCCCGTTTGTTCCAGGTCCTGCATTTGCCATACTCAAAACGCCTGGTCTATCGTGTTTTAAACTTGGGTGAAATTCATCATCAAATTTATAACCACCATCTCCAGTTCCTGTTCCTTGTGGACAACCACCTTGTATCATAAAATCTGGAATAACACGGTGAAAAGTCAATCCGTCATAATAAGGTGTTCCTTGTGGTTTTACTTTATTTTCTAGGTTTCCTTCTGCAAGTGCAACAAAGTTTCCAACCGTTCCTGGTGTTAAATCGTGTGTTAGTTTTACTAAAATCGAACCTTTTGCAGTATTAAATTTAGCATATATTCCGTTTTCCATTATAATGAGTTTTATTTTTAAAATGCAAATTTACAAATTATAATTACAATGTATTAAAATAACAATCGAAACCTTTTATGATTAATTAAAATCTCTTTAAATTTGTTTACCAAAATTCACCAAATGGAAGTAGAAATAATCACTTACAATCCAAAATTTAAAAATCATTTTATTGTCTTAAATAAAGCTTGGCTTGAGGAATTTTTCTTTGTGGAACAACACGATATTGACGTATTTGACCATATTGAAGATGTCATTTTGCAACCAGGTGGTGAAATCTTCTTTTGTTTGGTTGATGGAGAAGTGGCTGGAACAGTAGCCCTGCAAAAAATTAATGATACTGTTTATGAATTAGCCAAATTAGCAGTTGACAAGAAATTTCAGGGACAAAAATTAAGTAATTTATTAATGGATGCTTGTATTGCTTTCGCCAAAGAGAAAAAGGCATCTACGATTATGCTCATGTCAAGTACCAAATTAGATACGGCTTTAAATTTATATAGAAAATACAATTTTGTTAAAGTTCCTTTGGATGAAACCGATTACCATCGCGCTGACATTCAAATGGAATTGTATTTGTAAAGAAGATAAAATTCACTTAGTTAGGAATTAAATTGTAAAAAAATGGCATCTAAAATAGATGCCATTTTTAAAATATCAATAAAATTATTTTTTATCAGACAAACCTGAAATTCGCAAATAAGGTTCTACTAGCATATCATGTCCTATCATATCCTTGAAAGCTTGATTCAAATCGACACTATTTCCAACAGATAAAATATATTTTCGGAAACGATCGCCGTTTGCTCTCGTCATTCCTCCATGAGCTTGCATCCAATCATAAACGTTATAATCTAATGTTTTAGACCATGTGTAAGCATAATATCCTGCCGAATAACCACCGCCCCAAATATGAGCGAAATAAGGTGTGTGATATCTTGTTGGCACTTCGTTTACTAGCAAACCATATTTTTGTAAAGCTTCTTTTTCAAACTGCAAAGTAGGTTTAAAATCAGACTCATTTTCAACACTATGCCAAGCCATATCTAAAGTTGCTGCAGCCAATAATTCGGTTACTTCATATCCTTTATTAAAAGTTTCTGCTTTTTTAATTTTATCAATTAATTCTTGTGGAATAGCTTGTTTGGTTTGATAATGAACGGCATAATTTTTTAAAACAGCAGGATCTAATGCTGCATGTTCATTAATTTGTGAAGGGAACTCTACATAATCTCTTGGTACCGCTGTTCCAGAAAGTGTAACATATTGCTGATTAGCAAACAATCCGTGCAAAGTGTGTCCGAACTCATGAAACATAGTTGTTACATCATCAAAACTAATTAGAGATGGATTTCCGTTTATCGGTTTTGCAAAATTATAAACGTTTACAATGACAGGTTTTTGTTTTAAATAATGTGACTGACTCACAAAATTATTCATCCAAGCTCCACCATTTTTGTTATCCCTGGTATAAAAATCTAAATAATAAATAGCTATTGATTTTCCGTCATTGTCAAAAACCTCATATACTTTTACATCTGGATGATAAACTGGTAAATCATGTCTTTCCTTAAATGTGATGCCATACATTTGTTTGGCTGCAAAAAACACTCCTTTTTCTAAAACTGAAGTCAATTCGAAATAAGGTTTTATTTGACTTTCATCTAAATCATATTTTGCTTTACGTACTTGCTCAGAATAAAAATTCCAATCCCAAGGCTCTAGTTTAAATCCGCCTTTTTGCTCATCAATTAAATTTTGAATTTCTTGTGCTTCTACTTTTGCTTTTTCTACTGCTGGCGTTGCAATTTTTGCTAATAAATCCATCGCGTTTACTGGTATTAATGCCATTTGGTCTTGTAATCTCCATTCAGCAAAACTTTTCTTACCCATCAAATTTGCTTTTTGCAAACGTAATCTTGCCATTTTTTCTAATACTTCACGAGTATCTCCGTCATCATTTTTCTCAGCACGAGACCAAGAAGCTTTAAATATTTTTTCTCTTGTCGCTCTATTCTTAAAACTTTGCAATAAGGGTTGTTGCGTTGTATTTTGCAATCCTATTAGATATTTTCCGTCATGACCAGCTTCTGTTGCTTTTCCTTTTGCCGCAGCAATATCATCAGCACTCAAACCATCTAAATCGGAAGAATTATCAAATAAAACAGCTCCGTTTTTTCGAGCAATTAATAATTTATTTGTAAAAAGTGTTCCTAATGTGGCTAACTCTTCGTTTATTTTCTTCATTTTGTCTTTATCCGCATCAGACAAATTAGCTCCTGCTAATTCGAATTGTTGCAAATAATATTGAGTAAGTTTTTTATCTTCTCCTTTCAAAAGACTTAAATTCAAAGCTTTAATACGATTGTACAATTTACTATTTAAATAAATCTTGTCACTATGTGCAGAAAAAATAGGAGCATATTCTGCCTCAATAGCCTGCAATGTTGGGTTTGTGTTGGAACCTGTTAAATTATAAAAAACACCCGTGGCCCTACCTAAATCAACACCGCAAGTCTCTAATGCCAAAACTGTATTTTGGAAAGTAGGTTTTGCAGGATTTCCTGCGATTTTTGCAACTTCTTGGTCGTGTATTTTTAAACCAAAATCGAAAGCAGGTTTAAAATGTTCGTCTTTAATCAGATTAAATGGCGGTGCTTGGTACTGCAACGTACTTTTTTGCAAAAGTGGATTGGTCATTTTAATAGATTTTTTTTGTGCTTGAAGCGATTGATTTTGTAGTGAGAAAATCAAGACAAAAATAGTACTTGCCTTAATTATTTTTGAAAAAATTTGCATAATGATATTTGTTTTTTAATCGTTATAAAAGTAATCTAAAAAAGACATATTAGAAAATGATGCTCATAAATAATTTAGAATTATATTATGTAATAAATAATACAACTTATATTTGCTTTCATTAAAAAACAAAATATGAACTCAATATTTGATGCTGCTAGCAACGCAACCATAATTACTCGAATAAATAACCTAACTCCAGAAAGCCAAGCTGTTTGGGGAAAAATGAGTGTAGATCAAATGTGCAAGCATACTAATGAAGCGCTTATTGTGGCTTT
>NZ_JBDTQE010000032.1:0-30887 GCF_039932285.1 Flavobacterium sp. | reverse complement strand
CCAGACACAAACGCCATTGGTAAAATAGCGGCAATTACTGTAAAGGTTGCTAAAATAGTAGGATTTCCGACTTCGTTAATCGCATAAATAGCTGCTTGTTTGAACGGCAATCGCTTCATCTTGAAATGTCGGTGCATATTTTCGGCAATGATAATACTATCGTCAACTACAATTCCTACCACAAAAACTAGAGCAAAAAGCGTAATTCTGTTTAAAGTATAACCCAATAAATAATACGCAAACAAGGTCAAGGCAAACGTTAACGGTACTGAAAAAAACACCACCAATCCGCCACGCCAACCCATTGCGAAAATTACCAAAAGTGTTACGGCAATAATTGCAATTCCTAAGTGAAGTAGCAATTCGCCGACTTTATCCGAAGCCGTTTCACCGTAATTTCGAGTGACTTCAACGTGAACATCATTCGTGATTAACGTTTTCTTTAATTGTTCGACTTTATCTAAAATCTTTTCCGAAATTTTCATCGCATCAGCACCTTTTACTTTTCCGATAGAAATGGTAACTGCTGGATATTCTGATTTGGATGTTTTGAACTTTTCATTGGCTTTACCATATCCAAAAGACACGTAACTTCTAGGTGTTGATGGACCATCTTCTACTTTAGCAACCTGTTTTAAATAAACTGGTAAATTTGCATTGACACCCACAACTAGGTTTTCAACATCTTCTGATGAGGTTAAAAATTGTCCGGTTGTAACCAAATATTCTTTATCGTTATTGACAAAACTTCCGGATTGTGAACTGCCGTTATTAGCCTGAATCATTTGCATAATTCCTAAAGCATCGACACCATTTTCAGCCATTTTATCTTTGTCTAAAACGACTTTTACTTCGCGGTTTCTGCCTCCAATTTCCCGTGTAATGGCAACATCTTTTATTTTCTCTACTTCAGATGTTACTTCTTCTGCAATTTGACGAATTTCAAAATCGTTCCGTTTTTCACTCCAAAGTGTCAATCCCAACATGGGAACATCGTCAATCGAACGAGTCTTAACCATCGGTTTGGAAACACCTTGTGGAAACATATTCTCGTGTTTCGCTAATTCGTCGTATAGTTTCACATACGAACGCTCCACATCTTGACCCACAAAAAACTGCACAATCAACATGGCTTGTCCATTCATCGCCATACTGTGCACGTGTTCGACACCTTTAATATTAGAAAGAATTTTTTCTAATGGTTTTACGACGCGACTTTCTACTTCACTCGGACTCGCTCCAGGATAACCCACCATGACATCGGCCATTGGAACATTAATTTGTGGTTCTTCTTCACGCGGAATTAAGAACGAACTGTACACACCAATAATCATCAAACCAACCATTAGCAATATGGTCAACTTCGAATTGATGAAAAAATGGGCTATTTTACCTGATATACCTTCTTGCATGATTTTTTGTTTAAAGTTTAAGGTTTAAAAGGTTAAAATTGTTTCCAACTAAACCTGAAACCTGCGACTGTTTACTTAATACTAACTTTAGCTCCGTTGTATAATTTGCCATCGGCGGAAACAATATATTGCTCGTTAGCCGATAATCCTGATAAAATTTCTATTTGGTTGCCAAAAATTTTACCTATTCGTAACCATCTTAAAATGACAACATTTCCAGAACCAATAGTGTAAATTCCGGTTAGTTGCCCTTGATGCACTAAAGCACTTTCGGGCACTAAAACTTTGTCAGACTGAACCGTTGCAGTTGTTTGGGGTTTGTTGGCTACAGGAAACTGAACATTCGCAAACATGCCCGATAAGACTTTGCTTCCAGCGTTATTCAAATTGATTTTTACCAAATATTGTCCGCCAGTGTTTTTGGCAGAACCACTTACTTCCGAAACGGTACCAGACAATTCTTGATTGGTTGATTTTACCAAAACTTTTGCTTTCATATCACTTTTAATTAAAGTGATATCGCTTTCAGAAACCATGGCAGTTACTTGTAAATGATTTGCGCCTTCTACGCTTACTAATGGCATTCCTGGGTTTGCCATATCGCCTTCTTTCACGAAAGTATTGGTGATTTCACCCGAAAAAGGAGCCGTAATATTGGAATAAGAAAACTGCGCCATGACTTCATTTCGCATTTGTTTAGCAGCTTCTAATCCGGCTTTTGCCATTTCGTAGCGCGATGTCATATCGTCTAATTCTTTTTGGGAAGCACTTTGTTGTGCAAATAAGGCTGTGAATCTGTCAAAGTCTTTTTTAGCATTATTATAAGCTGCGGTTGCTTGCAAAATTGAGGCATCGACTTGTGCTTTTTTGGCTTGTAAATCGGTGTTGTTCACGCTTACTAAAAGTTGTCCAGCAGTTACTTTTTGACCAACTTTCACATTGACTTTGGTTACATAACCCATCATTCGAGTAGATACATTGGCGCTATTTTCGGCTTCTATTTTTCCGCTTGCAGTTACGAATTCACCGTTGTTGTCTGCTGAAATACCGCTTACTTTTACTGATATTGCTGGAGTATTGTTTGTTATTTCAGTTTTCTCTTTTCCGCATGAAATAAAGAGAATTGAAAGAGTTAGGATGGCTATTGTTTTTTTCATAATTTAAATTTATTCTTCTATATCTGACAGGTTTTTAAAACCTGTCAGATATACTATTACTTGGTTAAAAATTGTAAATATTGTTTAGTGAAATTATACTCGAAAACCGATTGCAAATGCTCCAATTCTTTTTGAATCATTTGGGTTTCTGATTGCAATAAATCGGTGGTTTTTTCTAAACCTTGTGCAAAACGATTTTGACGAATTCTATACGCTTCTTGCGATTGCTCAAATGCTTCTTGCGATAAATTGACTTTGTTTTCGGCATCTTTCAATTGTCGATTGGTTTTGTTTAACTCCAATTGGCTTTGTTTTTTGTATTGCTCTTTTTCGGTATCGGATTTTTGATATTCAGCTTTTGCTTTTTCGAATTTTCCGATTGATTTATAGCCATCGAAAACATTCCAGGATAACTGTGCACCAACTAAATAACCTTTGGCAGAAGTTCCTAAGAAGTTTTTATCATACATTTCATAACTTCCAAAAGCGTTTAATCTTGGCAGGAAAGCCATTTTAGACGATTGTATTATTTTAGCATACGCTTCAGACGACTTGCTCATGGCTTGAATGTCTTTTCTATTATCAGATAATGAAGTATTTATAGCTTCAACTGAAATACTATTTTCTAATTCTTCTGTTGGTTTGTAGGTTTTACCATTGCTGTCTTCATTCAGTAGGAAAGCTAAATAATCGGAAGCATTTTGCATATTAGATTTTGCATATTGCAATTGGTTTTCAATTTCATTAACACGAACTTGAACATTTAACAAATCTGTTTTTTGTAACATTCCTTGTTTAAAATAGTTTTCTACTAATTTCAAATTGGCTTTTCCTGTTGCATTGGCTTTTTCTAATACTTTGACCGCTTTATAAGCCAATTGTAGTTGCATATAAGATTTAGAAACTTCCAATTCTAAATACTCTTTGGTACGTTGGGTTTGTAATTGAAAGGCTTCCATTTTAGATTTGGCTGCTTGTCTTTCGTACAAACCATCAATGTTAATTAAGGGTTGTTGTATTTCAAATTTGGTTGCAAAATTTTGAGTTCGGGCAGGATTATTCAATAAATCAGGATTGAAATCCATCGGAGTTAAAATGGCTTGATTCAATTTAGAACCAAAAGCCATCAGTGGATTTGTAGTAGAAATTCCTGTATGACTTGCAGTAATGTTTGGCAAAAACAAAGCTCTCGATTGATGGTAATCGGCTTTGGATGATTCATACGTTTTACCTGCAATTTTGAGTTGTAGGTTTTTATCAGAAAGTTTTTGAATTAATTCATTTTTTGAAATTGACAAAGTATCTTGACCAAATCCGAAGAATGAACTTAAAATTGTTCCTGTAAAAATGATGTAACTTATTTGCTTCATAATTATTTTTATAAATTATGAAGCAAAAGTAGCTCGGTAAAAATGTGTGCACAGTAACAAATGTCACACAGTTAAAAAAAGAGAACAAAAAAAGTGCTTGATTTCTCAAGCACTCTGATAATATTAAAAGAAATTTAGGCTTTTGCTTTATTAGCACAACATCCCGCCTTTTTTTCTTTAGTGCATGTTTTCATTTCCTCTGGTGTGCAGGTTTTCTTGTCTTTAGCACATTTTTTCATTTCTGCTGCTGAACATTCTTTTTTGGCTTTCTCTTTTGGTTTTTTAGTTTGAGCGTTGCCATTCATTGAAATTAAAATAGCTGCTAAAGCCATTATTGAAACTAATTTTTTCATGTTTTTTGTATTTAAGTTATTGTGTTTGTTTATTTGTTGGATTAGGTTTTGTAGTGTCGTCATTTTTTGGTTTTTCTTTCTGAATTTCTAATTTATAAAAGAGCCATCCGAAGCCGCCAATTAGGTGTAGCATTACAATTCCGAAGATGAGATAGTCCATGACAAGCTGTTTAAATTGTTTTTTCCTGTCCTGGTAATTCGGGCCAAGAACTTTTTTCCATGATGATTTCTACGATTTCTATTTTAGACAGCACTCCAGATTGCCTCCAGAGTTGAATTCCATTTTGAAATAACATCATAGTTGGAACTCCTTTGACGCGGTAATGTGCAGCTATTTCTTGATTTTTATCGACATCAATTTTTATAATGGAAACCCGCTCTTTGAAAGTGTCTTTAACTTCTTTAAGAATAGGGCCTAACATTTGGCAAGGACCACACCAAGTGGCATAAAAATCAACCAATAGTGGCTTGTCGGATTTTATAAGTGTTTCGAATGAGGAATCCATCGTTGTTATTCTTATGTCAATTTACTTTGTGTTTGTTCTTTTGCACGTACTGATTCCGAAAGGGGCATACAATGGACAAAAGCTAACAAAACTAGTAAGCAAAAATATAATTGCTACTACTCCAAGAACAATAGCCAATGTACCGTCAATTATGTTTGTGTAATATAAAACACCCACAATAATTGCTAAAAGAATGCGAATGAATCTATCCGCTGATCCCATATTTTTTTTCATAATTTTTACTTTTAATGATTTATAAATTACTAGTAAATGTACCTTATATAAACAACATATAATGTGATATTTGTCACGTTGCGTTCTTAAATAAAATCTAATTGCTTGTTACTTTAGTTCTAAACTATTTTTTGGTAATCATGGCATTTACTTTCTGCCAGGTTCCACCATTAGTAACATTGGTAAAACCATTTTGTTCTAAAATTGATTTGGCGTGACCGCTTCGATTTCCACTTCTGCAAAAAACTACTATCTGATCTTTACCTTTAAATTTGGACAAACTATTTTGCACTTGGCCCAAAGATATATTCACAGAGCCTTTAACATGACCGCCCGCAAATTCACTTGGCGACCGAACATCTACCAAAAAAGCATCTTCTTTTATTAAGGTTGCTGTATTTTCATTACTACTGCCACCAAATATTTTATTAAAAAATCCCATAGTTAATTTTTTATGTTGTTGAATAATAGTACAAAGGTAGTATTAGAAAATAGCTTTGATAGTGACAAAAGTTACATAGAAAAAAAAGCTATTTGTATTTTAGCGTTTTTTAAATAATAGAAGTATGGTAGTTTTTATAATAAAGTCGTAGGGCAAACGTAATCAGACTTTAAAAGATTTGTTTTTTTAATTTCACTAAAACCACCAATGACATCTGTAAAATTATTCCAGCCACGCTGTTTTAACATGGACGCCGCAATCATACTGCGATAACCTCCAGCACAATACAAAATGAATGTTTTATCTTTTGGAAATTCGGCCAAGTGATTATTGATTTCGTTTAGTGGAATATTTATAGCCCCAATCAAATGTTCAGATATGAATTCGCTTTTTTTCCTAACATCAAATATTTTAGTTTCTTCAAAGTTGCTATTTTTTTCTAAATCCTCAGCAGTCATTCTATCAATCGTATCTGTCTCGAAGCCTTCATTTTTCCATGAAATAAAACCACCATTTAGGTAGCCAATAGTATGATCATATCCAATTCGGGACAAGCGCACCATACTTTCTTCTTCTTTCCCAATTTCGGTTACTAATAGGATTTCTTGTTTGATATCGGCAATCATTTCACCAACCCACATCGCAAAGCTTCCATCTAAACCAATGTTTATACTATTCGGAATAAATCCCTTGGTAAATTCTTCGGCAGTTCTTGTGTCTAAAACCAATGCCATTGTTTCATTGGCTACCAATTCAAATTCAGATGGATTTAAAGGGGTTTTTGCTTTTTTAAGTACCACATCTAAACTTTCATATCCTTTGATGTTCATTAGAACATTGGCGGGAAAATAACCCGGTGGATTTGTTAATCCGGTAAGAACGGCTGTAACAAATTCGTCTTCTGTCATTTTTGGGTTTAAAGCATAGTTGGTTTTCTTTTGGTTGCCCAAAGTATCGGTAGTTTCTTTACTCATCATTTTACCACAGGCAGAACCCGCACCGTGATTTGGGTAAACAATTAAATCATCTGACAAAAGCATGATTTTTTCTCGTAACGAATGAAATAAATGTCGCGCTAGTTTGTCCTGCGTTAAATCGGCCACGACGTGTTGCGCTAAATCAGGGCGACCAACATCCCCGATAAACAAGGTGTCACCAGTTATGATTCCGTGTTCTTTTCCGTTTTCGTCTATGAGCATATAAGTGGTGCTTTCCATAGTATGTCCCGGAGTATGGATTACTTTTACTTTGTAGTTTCCAATTTCAAACACTTGACCATCTTCGGCGGTAATAATTTCGTAAGCAGGTTTAGCCGTTGGACCATATACAATTTTTGCATTTGTTTTATTGGCTAAGTCTAAATGACCCGAAACAAAATCGGCGTGGAAATGAGTTAGGAAAACGTATTTGATTTTAGCATTGTCTTTGAATGCTCTGTCGATGTAGGGTTGCACTTCGCGCAATGGATCAAAAATGGCAGCTTCTCCATTATTTTCAATATAGTAAGCGGCATGAGCAATACAACCCGTATAGATTTGTTCGATTTTCATAATCAAGCGTTTTTTAGTAGTACTTTTTTGTTGGTTTAGATTGTGACAAAAATAGTTGGTACTTAACTCATAGAGTATGATATAAATCATTAAAGAATAACTATTTTATCAGTAAATATAGTATGTGGAAAATGTCATAGAAGAAATTTCTAAAATCATATTTAGTGCTAAAACATTAAAAAACCATCCTGTTTAAGAATATTTTTTTACTTTTAAAGTGATCGTATTAAATTGATTTTTTAGCCAAATACCAATCGACCATTTCTAAGTCGCTCTTTTTTCTTTCAGCTAATCCTTCAATTGTTTTTGGAGCCGGAACAATTACTTTGTCTCCTGGTTGCCAATTTAAAGGCATCGCCACTTTGTGTTCGTCTGAAGTTTGAAGTGCCAATAACGTTCTCTTAATTTCCTCCATGTTTCTACCAACGTTTAAAGGATAATACATTATCAATCTTACTTTTCCTTCTGGATCCATTATGAAGACTGCTCTAACGGCTGCTGTTTCACTTTCTCCCGGTTGCAGCATGCCATATAATTTTGAAACTTCCATAGTAATGTCTGCCACTATTGGGAATTCAAATAAAACGCCTGTTTTTTCTTGTACAGCATTTACCCAGGCGATATGAGAATGAATACTATCAATGCTTAGTCCCATCAATTTTGTATTGTGCTTTACAAAGAACTCTTTTTCATTAGCAAAACCACTCATTTCAGTTGTGCATACCGGAGTAAAATCAGCAGGATGTGAAAAAAACACTACCCAACTTCCTTTATTATATTCTGAAAATTTTAGATTCCCTGTTGTTGTTACAGCTTCAAAGTCAGGAGCCATATCACCAATTCTTGGCATTAAAATTACTTTTTCTTCCATTGTTATTGTATTTGATTATTTATACGACAAAGTTAGCTTTATGCATCGTTCTTATTTGTGATATTTATCACTTGCGGATATTTAGTTTTCATTTCTGATTAAATTTATCGTCACTATGAAAGAACATTGTAAGCCATAAAATACGCGATAATCTCATCAACCAGGGCTGCATTAAAATTAACGCTAAAATATTTATTGGCAACTACCAAAACATTTTTTTATTTTTAAATCCGTAACCAGTTGTTAAAACCCAGATAACAAAAGTGATGATTGAAAAACCAACTGTAAAAGTATAACTTATATAGCCAGTGCCATTATAAAACCCGGGTTCCAGTTCAGTTCGCTGCCCACAAACGGAGCATTTTTTGACCATCTTATTTCCATCGGATATATTGTACCATTTATTTATAAATAAATTTTCTTTGTGACATCCTAGGGCATTTGAAGGATAAAAGATGTTTTAAGAATAGCAAAATGGTTTTAATTTTTTAAAAGGTATTTCTTCAGCCTACAATGCTGTGTGATAAAAGTTACTTTTCCCAATATATAATTAAAAAACCCCTCTCAAAATCAGTTGAAAGGGATTCACGAACTGTAATTGTGGTATTTGATTAAGCTGTTCCTTTTAAAATTTTATTCCAATGGAGCCAAGGTAAGACTTTTGTTTTAAGCATCCACATTGACCATCTTGGTTTTGCCTAATTGAAAAGGAAAGTCATTTTGGGTTTGTTGGAATAATCAAACTCCGCTAGCATTAGTTTTCTGTATTCTGTTGGGATTGGACAAGCACTATAACCATCATATTCTGCTGTTCCAATTTTTTTATCCATCATTGCTAATAGATTTTCAACTACCACTGGTGCTTGCTTTCTAATAGCTGCGCCAGTTTTACTGCATGGTGGATTGGTGCAATCACCCAGTGCAAATACATTTTGAAAACTGGCATGCTGCATCGTATTTTTATTGATCTCTACATAGCCTAATGAATTTGCTTCGTCTCGCAACGGACTATTTTTGATAAAGTCTGGTGCAGATTGTGGTGGTACTGTTTTGGTTTATCCGTTAATGGCTTTTACATTGGCACCAAAATGAACTTTAATATTATATTTAGCAACTACTTTCTTTGGCGTTTCGGCATATTTTGGTACGCAAATATGATACTGGCTCCGGATATATAATGCACATCACATTGATCTAAAATTCCTTTTTTACGCCAATAATCACAAACTAAATACATAATTTGTGGGGAGTACCACCAAATTTTATAGGGGTTGACGGATTGGTAAAAACGGCAGTTCCTCCTTTAAAGTTTTTAATCATTTCCCAAGTGTAAGGCGCTGTATTAAAATCGTAATTGCTGCTGATATTGTTTTTGCCTAATATTTCATTTAGCCCTTTAATTTTGTTCCAATCCAATTTTATTCCCAGACAAACAATCATATAATCATAAGTGACTTCTTTTCCTGAATTACATCTTTTTCGCTGCGAACGGTTTTCGCTATATCAAAAACACCTTAGCCTACAAGTATACATGCTGGCTGATAATAGCGTTTCTCGGAAGGGTCAATAATTCCAATCTTTAAACTACTTCTTTTCCGAAGAAGTAGTGATGCCGAGGAAAGCCCAGCATTTCCGCCACCAATAATGAGTATTTGATAATGATTTGACATATATTTTGTGTATTTTAAAATTTTACAGTTAACAATAGTAGTTTAATTGAAAACCGAAGCTGTGACTATTATCACATAGTCAGTTTATTTTAAGAAAAGCTCTTTTGCTATAATGTAGATGCCCATAACCAGTACAAACCAACCAAAAGCGGGTTTTAATTTAGCACCATCAATTTTTTTGGATAACATTGTTCCGATAAAAATACCAATTGATGCAAATGCTGCTATGGTAAGCAAGAATGTATAATCAATAGCTACTCCATTGACAACATCTCCCAAAAAACCAAATAAGGAATTAAAGGCTATTATCAATAGCGAAGTTCCAACGGCTTGCTTCATATTGATACCAGTGAAAAACAGCAATGCAGGGATTATTAAAAACCCACCACCAGCTCCTAAAAAACCAGTTATTATACCAACCAACGCTCCGATGATTATCACTTTTGTGGGATTTGATGCAATATTTATAACTACTTCTTTACCTTTTTTAATCATAGAATAAGAAGCAGCAATCATGAGTATGGCAAAAAAAGCCATAATAAAAATATCTTTTGTGAGTATAAAACCATTAGTATTGATAATGGTTTCGGGAATTATTGGTAACACAATTTTCCTTACAAAAATTATAGTTACTAAAGAAGGAATGGCAAAAAGCATCGCTGATTTTAGCTTGATGTTTCCCATGCGATAATGTCTTAAAGCACCAATAGATGCAGTAAAACCAACTATGAATAAAGAATAAGTAGTGGCTAATTTTGGATTGACCTGAAATAAGTACACCAAGATAGGAATGGTTAATATACTTCCGCCTCCGCCAATTAACCCTAAAGCAATTCCAATGAGTATTGACGCGAGATAACCTGTATATTCCATAATTATAAAATTTTAAGATACAAATATTGCTCCTTCAAATTTTGCATTGCGTAACATTTATCACATAATGTATTTTATTTCAAAAGCTCAATGTGATTGCGGTGTAATTTCAAAGTACCACGCTGTTCTAATTTTTTGAGTAAACGGGAGATAACCTCTCTGGAAGTATTTAATTCGGTTGCAATTTCCTGATGGGAAAGCTTTAAATCGTTGCAATCACAAGCATCTTTATGTCTTTTTAAGTAAAACTCAAGACGTTCGTCCATTGCCCTGAAAGCAATGCTGTCAATAACTTCAAGCACTTCTTCAAAACGACTACGGTAGGTGTCGATTACAAATTCATACCAAGAACGGTGTTGCATCATCCATTTATCCATCAATGGTAATGGTACCATAATCAATTCAACATCTTCCACCACTTTTGCCATAATTTGACTTTTCTCGCTCTTAGTGGCACAAATCATAGAAATGGCACAGGCTTGACCTGGCTTAAGGTAATACATGAAGAATTCGCCACCATCTTCATCTTCACGGTAAATTTTAACACTGCCACTTAAAATCAAAACCGTATTTATTATGTATTGCCCTGTTCTAATAATCACATCACCAGTAACAAATTTTTTTTCAATAGCATTGGAACTTATATCTTCAATTAATGCGTTTGAAAAAGAAGGGAATAATTTTTTGAGGGTTTGGTTCATTTTGTCATTATTAATTCTAAAAAAGAATGTTGCGTACAAAGCTAATCAATTTTAAATGAAACTATTTTTACAGCTAATGGATTGAGGTGCTAACCTTTAAATGGATGTAAAGCTAAATTATAATTTTACCACACAATCTTTTAGCTACTTGTCTGGTTTAGACTAATATTCTTTGGTTCTTCATTATTCTAAATATAGTTAGGTAACTAATATTTTACTTAAAATAGGTGACGATGTAACCGAAAAATATATCTTTTTTACCACTTCGCACGATGGTAGCGGAAGCATAACAGTCGCTTTTATGCTTAAGGGTTTATCTGCTAAAACTCCTTCCAGTTTCAAATAATAATGGGAGGTTATTTGGAAAATTATTTACAGCTTTAATCTAAATCTGGTAAGTATCTTCAATAGCGCAATTTTCATTTGTCAAATTAATAGAACCAAAAACACAAGGAATTCCATCTTTAATTTTTGAGTAGGTAATAAAATTCCCAACCGGAATTCTATTACTTGGCCTAGTAATTAATTCATCATAATCTAATAATATTTTCGGCTCACTAGATTTCTTTGTCATCTTCTTTAATATTTAAATTATCTACATCAATGAGAGATAATGACTTCCGGAAATTTTTTCTCTATCAAAAAGTTCTTTTGCTTTAATTCCATAATTACCAACTACATTAGCATCATTTGTAGCCTCATACAGTTTAATTTAATAACCGTGTTCAATTGCGCTTTTCTTTACGTCTTTATTATATTTCGAATAATCCGAACGCAATAATCCTATTTTATCCAATCGAATTAAAATTGCCAACAGAGAAATTCCAAAATATTGTTCTAATTTTATTATTGTAGCAAGTGATATTTCATCACCCCAACATTTCTCTTTTTATTCCTAAATATTCAGCAACTTTATCTTGTGTATATTCATATTTTTCTCGCAGTCCTTTTATTACTAATCCTGTTGTTGTTTCCATCATGTTTTTAAATTATATGGTTAAGTAATCTTTTTTAATCTTTAAATCTTTGTTTACTTCAAGGCGCATGATGCTGATTTTAATTTATTAGATTTATTTTTGAGACCTAAACTTAAGAAAACAAAAAGGGTAGCCGAATAGGTCCCATTTTGTTTGATATAACTTGAGGATTTTGGAGTTGAATAAAATAGAGAAATCCCTTAAATCTTATTATTTAAGGGATTTTGCCTGCTTAAGGAAGGTCATTAGTGTCGTCCTGTCGACATATTTCTTCATTACTAATTTTTAACTCAAAATCAGTTCAAACATACTGGTGCAACTTAGAAAATATTTACGGAAACCCTTCTATAGCAATAAAAAGCATTTAAATAAAAAATGGCACCACTTGTCTTTAAGTGATGCCATTTGTCTTTAGTCGGGGTGGCAGGATTCGAACCTGCGGCCTCCTGCTCCCAAAGCAGGCGCGATAACCGGGCTACGCTACACCCCGTCATAGCGAGTGCAAATATAAGTTTTAATTTTAGTTTTCAAAGTAAAATTTCGAAATAAAATATTTTATTTCACACATAATCTATAATGGTTCAAAATTTGATTTAATATTTTTTATAACTTTCATACATTAAAACTATTATCTTTGAAATTAAAAATTATAATGCAGCTCAAGAAGTTATTTGTTATTTTAACAATTCTATTTTCATTTTCAGTGAAAGCAAATTTTATTTTGCTTCCCATGGATGAAACTTCACAAAAAAACCATCTCAAAGCCTACGGAATTACTTATTGGGCGCTAGACAAACAATACAAAGCGAGTTGGTTACTTAATTATCGTGGGGGTTCATTTTTATTGCCAGATGTTTCAGAAATCAGAAAAGAATGCCAAATACGAGGTGTAAGTTTTGAAGTGCTTTCAGATTCAGAAACCAATAATATCCTCGCAGATATTTCTTCTCCATCACAAAATATGGAAACCGTTGTCTTAGAGAAAGCCCCTAAAGTGGCAGTATATTCGCCACCAGGTAAACAACCTTGGGACGATGCGGTAACTATGGTGTTAACTTATGCCGAAATTCCGTTTACTAGAATTTACGATGAGGAAGTATTAAGTGATCAGCTTATTCTTTATGATTGGTTGCATTTGCATCACGAAGATTTTACAGGACAATACGGTAAGTTTTTTGGGGCTTATAGAACTGCGCCTTGGTATATTCAGCAAAAACAAGATGCGGAAGCATTGGCTAAAAAACTGGGTTATAATAAAGTTTCCCAAGAAAAAGGAGCTGTAGCTAGAAAAATTCGAGATTTCGTTATTGGCGGTGGATTTATGTTTGCCATGTGTTCTGCAACCGATAGTTTTGATATTGCATTAGCTGCCGAAGGTGTCGATATTTGTGAACCAATGTTTGATGGTGATGAAAGTGAAGCTAATTATCAATCTAAAATTGATTATTCGAAGACATTTGCATTCAAAGATTTTATTTTAGACAGAAAACCAGAGCATTATGAGTTTTCAGATATAGATATGACCGAGAAAAGAAAAATTCCTTTCGAAAAAGATTATTTTACTTTAATGGAATTTTCCGCAAAATGGGACGTTATTCCAACTATGTTGTGCCAAAATCATACATCGCTTATAAAAGGATTTATGGGACAAACCACTTCGTTTGATAGACAATTAATAAAAACAAACGTTCTAGTTTTGGGAGAAAACCAAATTAATGAAGAAGCCCGATATATTCACGGACAAAAAGGAAAAGGTTTTTTTACCTTTTATGGCGGACATGATCCCGAAGATTTCCAACATCGAGTAGGAGACGAACCTACGGTTTTAGATTTGCATCCCAATTCGCCAGGTTTTCGATTAATTCTGAATAATATATTGTTTCCTGCTGCAAGAAAGAAAAAGCAAAAAACGTAATATTTAAGTTTTTGAAATTTTAAAAAACTACCAAAATCAATATGAATTACGAACAAATTCTAAAAGAAATATACCAAGAAACAAAATCACTTCCAACCATTGGAAATGTTTCTACCTCAATACAAGAATTGGCAAAAATTGACGGAAACAAATTCGGAATTCACCTCACGACTATCAACCATCAAGATTTTGGAATTGGAGATAGCAACGAAAAATTTTCGATACAATCAGTTTCAAAAGCGCTAACGGTGGCTTTGGCATTTTCTTTTTTAGACGAGAAAGTTTGGGAGCGAGTAGGCGTAGAGCCTTCTGGAAGTGCCTTTAACTCGTTGGTTCAGTTGGAATACGAAAAAGGAATTCCTAGAAATCCATTTATAAACGCTGGCGCTTTGGTTATTGCCGATATGTTGGTTTCTAATCTTGAAAATCCGAAAGAAGATTTTTTAAAATTTATTCATAAAATTTCGGGTTGTCAAACTATCAATTACAATCTAAAAGTAGCCAAATCTGAAAAAGAAACAGGTTTTAGAAACGCTGCTTTGGCTAACTTTCTCAAATCTTTCGGGAATATAACTAATGATGTTGAGGTTGTGTTGGATTTTTATTTCCACCAATGTTCACTAGAAATGACTTGTAAAGAACTGGCTCATTCGTTTTTCTTTTTTGCTAATGAAGGCGTATCTATTTCAGGAGAACAAATTTTAACTAAAAGCCAAGTAAAACGATTGAATGCTCTGATGCAAACGTGTGGTTTTTATGATGAGTCTGGCGAGTTTACCTACAAAGTGGGTTTGCCTGGAAAAAGCGGAATAGGAGGCGGAATCGCTGCCTTATATCCTAAAAATTTTGTGGTGGCTACTTGGTCGCCACGACTCAACGAAAAAGGAAATTCGGAACTCGGAATGAATGCTTTAGAATTGTTGACTACAAAAACTGGAATGTCTGTTTTTTAAAAAAAAATACCTGAAAGGTTTTTTATGATCGATCAGGTAGTTGAAATGTGAATTGTTTATTTTTTTTTAAATTAAAAATTTCTTGCGAAATGTAAAACCAACTTTAAATTAAGCCAAATACCCAAATCTCGCAAAACATCGTGTTGGCAGTAGTTTTTATTTGTTATATTTTCTTTTTGTTCTAATCCAATTGGATGTGGAGTCAGGTTTAGTCTTAAAATTTATAAAATTAATTGTTTCGTCTATTTTCCCTATTCCACCTGTTCTATTAATTGATTGATAAAAAAATATTTTATTTTCTTTAATTACTCCTTTTTCCAAATACCTTTCTTGTCTAAATGTATTAATATTTGGTGGAAATGTTTCTATAGTTATTGTGTCATTTGAGATTTGATAATTTCCCCAAAAGCCCCAAACACCTTTTGGATTTAATTGTATCATTTTTTTTAATTCTAGAGTATCTTTTATCAATCCTGTATAAATAACAGAACCGTCAGCATAAAAGTATATTGGTGATAGATAATTTTCATAATTTTCTTTTTCGGATTGGTAAAAACCATTAAACAATAATTGATTGTTTTTTCCTGGATTATAATTCTTATGATAAATTATCGCTTTATCATATGAAATACAACTTTTTAGAATTGAAGTAAATGAAATAAGAAAAATAAATCTAATTTTTTTTTGAAAATTATTTTTTTTATTCATTCCGTATATATTATTTGAAATATTCATTTTTACTCCCATTTTCGGCAAAATTACTGACAACTATCAGCTATATATAATTTTACTTATTATTCTCCATCACATAATCCAAAACTTTCTTCATCAAATGAACTCTGTCTTTTCCTTGTACGTTGTGTTTGTGCATTGGGTAAGGGAAAAAATCGACTTGTTTTTGAGCTTCTACAAATTTCTTAACCAGCGCAAAATTTTGTTGCATTACAACAGTGTCGTCGTTTGTTCCGTGTATTAACAGCAGTTTTCCTTTCAAATCTTTTACGTAATTTAAAGTGCTTGCTTCGTCGAAACCTTTTTGGTTTTCTGCTGGTGTGTCCATATAACGTTCTCCATACATTACTTCGTAATATTTCCAATCGGTTACTGGTCCGCCTGCAACACCAACTTTAAAAGTATCTGGTTTACGAAGCATTAATGATGTCGTCATGAATCCTCCAAAACTCCAACCGTGTACAGCCAATCTATTTCCATCTACATAAGACAAAGATTTTAAATAATCGACACCTTTCATTTGGTCTTCCATTTCATTTACACCCAATCTTCCGTGAATCACACTTTCGAAAACAAAACCACGATTGTCAGATCCGCGATTGTCAACAGTAAATACTAAATAACCTTGTTCTGCCATCCAATACATCCATAAATTTGCGCCATCTAGATACGAATTGGTAATCATTTGAGCATGTGGTCCGCCGTAAACATAGACTAAAACGGGATATTTTTTTGAAGCATCAAAATTGCTTGGTTTGATTAATCGGGTAAACAAATCGGTAGTTCCGTCTGCAGATTTGATGGTTTTTATTTCGGCAGTTCCCATCACATAACCATCATATTTGTTTTTGCTTTCTAATAATGTAGTTGCTTTCAAACTTTTGTCATACAATAACGATTTTGATGGCGTTGCATGATTCGAATATTCATCAAAAAAGTAATTCCCATCTGAATTTGGTACTACAGTATGTACTCCTAAATCTTTGGTAATTAAAGTTTGTTTTCCTTTCAAATCTACTTTATATGCCAACATATTGGTTCCGTTTTCTCCAGTGGCTTTAAAATAAATTTCGCTTCCAGCAGTATTTGAACTAATGATTTCTCTGATTGGAAATTTATTAGCCGTTAATTGTTTTATTAATTTTCCTTCGATTGTGTAATAATATAAATTGTTGAATCCATCTTTTTCGGAAATCCAAATGAAATTATTCGATTTGTTATTTGGAAAATAAGCAGGATGTTCAGGTTCTACCCAGTTTGAGTTTTTTTCATTCAATAATGTTTTTACAAAATTACCAGTTCTTGCATTATAAAGGTTTAGATTCATATCATTTTGACCGCGATTTAATTCGGCGATAACCACATATTTTTCATCTGGAGTCCAAGATACATTGGTTAAATAATCATCTTGTTTTCCTTTTGGTGAAATGTAAACGGTTGTATTATTTTCGATATTGTAAATTCCGACTCTTGGCTTTTCTGATTTTTGACCAATCATTGGATATTTGATATTTTCTAATTTTCCTGGTATTTCAGTAATATCTAATAATGGATAATCAGCTACTTCTATTTGGTCTTTTTGATAAAAAGCAATAAAATTTGATTTTGGTGACCAAAAAATACCATTGTTAATACCAAATTCATTTCTTGCAATAGATTGACCTGAAATAATTCCTTCATTTGCATTGTTAGTTATGGCAATTTTTTCTTTGGTTTTACCTGAAAAATAGAGATTATTTTTTTCGGTGAAAGCTACATTTTGGGTTGTGTTATCGAAAGCGATATTTTCAGCAGTAGTAGGTATTTCTTGGATGTTTTTTCCCGATTTTGAAGTTAATGAATAAGCAAAATATCTTCCGTTTTCAGTCACTAAAATCGTATTGTTATCTATCCAAGTTAAACCAGCAAAGCTTTTAAGTTTTGTGTTTAAAACTGAATTGATTTCTGTTAAATTTACTAATTCTGTAGCTTTGTTATCAGCTGCCGAAGCCACCATCATTTTAGAAGCTGCATCAGTATAATAAACGTATTTATTGGTGTTTGGTATCCATTGAAAACCAACTAATTTATCTGCTCTAAAAAGTCTGTTTTGTTGTAAAACTGATTCTTCGAGCGTAATGTTTTTGTTTTGTGCTGTTGCGAAAATAGTGATAAAGATGCTTAGTAAAAGTAGTATTCTTTTGTTCATGATTTTTTTTTTGATTGCGTAAATGTATAAAAAAAGTATAGTGTTTTTAGATTTTATGAATCTCTTAACAAAGCAAGCGCAACGGTTATTTTTTTTGCCACAAATTACACAAATTACACGAATTTTCACTGATTTTAGTGATTCTAAAAATAAAATCACACTAATTTTCTGTTTTTAGGGAGATTCGTGCAATATTAAAACATCAAAATTTGTGTAATTTGTGTAATTTGTGGCCTTTTTTATTTTTAAAATTGATGAGTTTGTACTGAATCTCCTAATATCTCCTATTGATTCTTAAAATTACTTATTTCTTACTTTTTCAAAGGTACTATCATAATCATCGCGAATGGTTCTTAAAAGCCTGTCCCAAATAAGTGTGTACAAACCATAATTTCCAATAAATGATTTGTGATGCTGGTTATGTGCCGTACCAGTATTAATCCATCTTCCTATCCAAGTTTTATTAAAGCCTTTGGGATACAATTCATAACCCAAATGACCATAAACATTGTAAATTATTTGAAAAAGCATGAATATAAAAAAAGCGGAATGATGCACAGGAATTGTAAAAGCGATTAAAGGAGCAATTCCTGCTTCAATTATGGCTTCCAATGGATGAAAAGCATAAGCTGTCCAAGGGGAAGGATTTGTAGATTTGTGATGTATCAAATGAACTTTTCTATATAAAAATGGATGATGCATGGCACGATGCGACCAATAAAAATAGGTATCATGCAATAAATACATCCAAACAAAACTTAAAGCATATAAATAATTATTCTTAATCTCACCGTAATTGATGTTGTTGTACGGTTTTAATACTGTAAAACTAATATAAGCAATGGTAGAAAAAATTAACATTGAGATTACTGAATACATAATATCTCGATAGTAATTTTTATTCTTTGGGAATATTTTTTGAATTTTTATTTTCTCGAAAAATCGCGGAAATAAAATGTAAAACATTAAAAAAGTTGTTCCAGCAAGTATAAAATACCTGCTGGAAACATTTTTTATAGAATGAATCCAAGGTTCTAAATCGAACGCCATATTTGACAATTTAGTTAAACAATTCCTTCTTCATTTTCTTTGTCTAAATAATCTTGAACTGTTTCAATAGCATTATTGATAACATCACTTAAAGCCGTAATAAAACTGCCGTCTTCAGCATTTTCCATTGCGTGTTTTAAAGCTTCCACTTCAATAGATATAATTTCATGGGTTACATTTTTACCACTTTCTGCAATTCCTTCTAAAATTATTGTATTAATTTCATCTTCGGTTCTTCCTCGCAAATGTTTCTCTTGTCGAATAATAATATGATCGAACATTCTTCCCGCAATTTTAGCACATTCTTTAATGTCTTCGTCACGTCTGTCTCCAACACCAGCGATAATTCCTATTTTTTTGGTTGCAGAAATACTTTCCAAATAATCTTCAATTCCTCTGTAACCCGCTGGATTGTGAGCAAAATCGATTAAGACTTTAAATTTTTTGAAATCAAAAATATTCATTCTACCAGGTGTTTGAGCGGCACTTGGTACAAATGTTTGTAATGATAAACTAATATCTTCAGTTTTGAAACCATATAAATAACTTGCTAAAGTAGCTGCCAATACATTGGCAATCATAAATTTGGCTTTTCCTCCTAAAGTTAATGGTACATGTGTTACTTTTTCTACACGTATTTTCCATTCTCCTTTTTTGATGGTAATATAACCATTCTCATAAACTGCAACAGTTTTTCCTTCTTTGCATAGTTTTTTAATAAGCTCATTGTCTTCGCTCAAACTGAAATAAGCAACATTGCAACTTAGTTCATTAGCTATTTTTATACAATATTCGTCTTCTGCATTTAAGATTGCCCAACCATCTTTCTTAACACTTTTTACAACGGTCGCTTTTACACGAGCTAAATCATCTAAGGTGTGAATATCATTTAATCCTAGATGGTCTTCTTGAATATTTGTTACAATAGCAATATCGCAACGACTAAAGCCAAGTCCAGACCTAAGTATTCCGCCACGAGCTGTTTCGAGAACCGCAAATTCTACAGTTGGATCTTTAAGGATATATTCGGCAGAAATAGGACCTGTTGTATCTCCTTTTTCCATCATGTGATTTTGTACATAAATCCCGTCAGATGTGGTGAATCCAACTTTATATCCGTTGTTTTTTACAATATGTGCTAAAAGCCTTGTGGTAGTTGTCTTTCCGTTGGTTCCAGTAACTGCGATAATTGGAATTCGACTTGGTTTTCCTGGCGGATATAACATATCTATTACAGGAGCAGCTACGTTTCTAGGTAAACCTTCTGAAGGTGCTAAGTGCATACGGAATCCTGGAGCAGCATTAACTTCGAGAATACAACCGCCATTTTCTTTAAGTGGTTGTGTGAGGTTTTCTGCCATAATATCGACACCACAAATATCAAGTCCAATTACTCTAGAAATTCTCTCGCAAAGGAAAATGTTTTCTGGATGCATCATATCAGTGACATCTACAGAGGTTCCTCCAGTACTGAGGTTTGCTGTCGATTTTAAGTAAACAATTTCATCTTTTCTTGGAATTGTATCTACAGTATATTTTAGTTTTTCTAATAAATCTTCGGTGTCACGGTCAATTAAAATTTCTGTCAATACATTTTCGTGTCCGTAACCACGACGAGGATCTTTATTAGTTTCTTCGATAAGTTTTGCAATAGAATCTTTTCCATTTCCAACAACATGTGCAGGAACTCTTTTTGCGGCAGCTACTAATTTGTTGTCTATAATAAGGACACGAAAATCGAATCCTGTGATAAATTTTTCTACAATTATTCTATGACTGTATTTTTTTGCGTAAGCGAGACCTTCTACTGCATCTTCCCAATTGGTTACATTGATAGAAGCGCCTTTTCCGTGGTTTCCGTCTAATGGTTTTAATACAATTGGATAACCAATTTTTTTGATAACATCGGTCAAATCTTCTTCGTCAACACAAATTCCTCCGCCAGCAACTGGTATAGATGCTGCATCTAGCATTTTTTTTGTTTGTTCTTTATTACAAGCAATATCTACAGCAATGCTGCTTGTTTTGCACGTAATTGTTGCCTGAAAACGCATTTGATTTATTCCGTAACCTAGTTGTACTAGGGAGTTTGTTCCTAGACGAATCCAAGGAATATCACGAGCAACGGCTTCTTCGACGATGCTTCCAGTACTTGGTCCGAGGCGAACTTTGTCGCGAATGACACGCATTTGTTGAATATCTGCTTCTAAATCATATTCAGTTCCTGCAATTAATGATTCGGCAATATGAACAGCACTTTCGGCAGCAAATATTCCTACATTTTCTTCGGTATAGCTAAAAACAACATTGTATATTCCTGGAGTTTTGGTTTCACGAGTACGCCCAAAACCTGTTTCCATTCCAGCAAGTGTTTGAATCTCGAGTGCAATATGCTCAATAACATGTCCCATCCAAGTACCACGTTCTATGCGTGAGAAAAAGCCTCCGCGACACCCTTCGGAACAACGATGTTCTATCATAGTTGGAAACATAGCTTCAATGCGTTCGCGGAAACCGTCTATTTTATTGGTAGGAAACTGTTCCATTTCCTCTAAATCCAAACGCATTTGGATTAATTTTTTACGTTGAACACTCCAAATGTTTGGTCCACGAAGCGCTTGAATTTTATCAATTTTCATTTTTGGTAAGTTATTTTTTGTAATGTTTTTGTTAAAAATAGGAAATATTTGTTTTATAAAAGTTCTTTTTATAATAGAAATATTAAAAATAGTTATTTTTTGTTGGTTTTCAGTTTTTTATAAATGTTGATTGTAATTTGTTTTATGAATTTTAGCCCTGATCGAAATGTAAATCTCCCGCTTTTTTTAGCGGGAATTGAAATATAGAGCAGGAAAACTGTTGATAAATACTGTAAAGTTTTGCTTCAAAAAAAAGGAAATAGATTTGCATTATTTCAATTTTTGGTTATTTTTACCAAATGAATATACAAGGAAAATTAATCATTATAGGTGGTGCGGTTGATAAGGGAAGTTTTACTGAAACGGATATTGATAGAAATGCAGCAAAAAATTTAAACTTTTTTGAGACAGGAATTTTGAAAAGAATTCTTGATGAATCGAAACATAAATTAGAATCTAGAATTGAGGTTATTACTACGGCTTCTAAAATCCCTAAAGAGATAGGTCCTGAATATGTGAAAGCTTTGAGTTATCTGGGTGCAAATAATGTAGATGTTCTAAATATTGAGCGTCGTGAAGAGGCTATGGATCCTGAAATTGTGGCTCGATTGAAAGCTGCTGATGTTGTGATGTTTACTGGTGGAGATCAGTTGCGACTGACATCGATTCTTGGCGGAACTCCGTTTCACGATTTGTTGTTAGAGAAATATCACAATGAAGATTTTATTTATGCGGGAACTTCGGCAGGTGCCGCTGCGGCTAGTAATAATATGATTTATCAAGGTAGTAGCTCGGAAGCTTTGCTAAAAGGTGAAGTAAAAATAACTTCTGGTTTAGGATTGATTGATGGTGTTATTATTGACACACATTTTGTGCAACGTGGACGAATTGGAAGACTTTTTCAATCGGTTGTAGGAAATCCAAAAGTGTTAGGAATTGGTTTAGGAGAAGATACAGGTTTGCTTATTACTAATGGCAAACAAATGGAAGCTATTGGTTCTGGACTTGTTATTTTAGTTGATGGTCGTGAGATAAAAGACACAAATTTGACTCAAATAGAATTGGGTCAGCCTATTTCGATTTCGCACTTGGTTACACACGTTATGAGTAAACACGATACTTTTAATCTGGATACTTTTAAAATGACTATACAGAGTTCGCAGTACGTATAATAGATTGTTAGACTTCTTAGAATTATAGTTTAGCTTTTCTGGATTAGTATAAATCTAGAAAGAAGTAATAATTTTGGAACACAGATTAAAGAAATTTTTAAAATTTATATAATTTCTACAATCTGTGTTCCCTTTTAATTTAAAAGAATATGAAAATAATAATCCACGGTGGTTTTTTCTCGGAATCTTCTACTAATCAAGAAACTAAGGTTGCAAAACAAAACGCTTTAGAGCGAATTGTAAAATCTTCTCACGAATTTCTGAAAACACATTCGGCTGTTGAAACGGTTGTTTATGCTGTTTCACTTTTGGAAGACGATGAACTGTTTAATGCTGGAATTGGTTCACAAATTCAGAGTGACGGGAAAATTAGAATGAGCGCTGCTATCATGGATGGCAAAACTCAGAAAATGAGTGGCGTAATAAATATTGAAGACGTAAAAAATCCTATTCAAGTTGCTCAAGTACTAATGAGTGAAGAAGATAGAGTTCTTGGCGGAAGCGGTGCTGTAAATTATGCAAGAGAACACGGGTTTGAAAAATTTTCGACCGAAATTCCACAACGAAAAGCAGAATATGAAGCTAAACTAAAATCACTAGGAACAGGAACTGTAGGTTGTGTGGCTCTAGATGATAACAATAAAATTGCTGTTGCCACATCGACAGGAGGAAAAGGTTTTGAGCTAGTAGGAAGAATATCAGATTCGGCTACGGTTGCTGGAAATTACGCCAACGAATTTTGTGGTGTGAGTCTAACAGGAGTAGGCGAGGATATTGTAAGTAATGCGACCGCAGCCAAAATTGTAACTCGTGTTACTGATGGTTTTACCTTACAAGACGCATTTGCAAAAACTTTTGCCGAACTTAAGCCTTACGATGGTTTTGCGGGCGCTATTGCTATAGATAATAAAGGAAATATATGCCACCAAGATTCACATCCAAGTATGGTTTTTGCGAGCTATGACGGACTGAGTTTTGAGGTTTTTAACTAAAAACAAAACTTTTTTATTTTGATTGTGCTATAAATTCTAATAAAGTAGGATCCGCATTTTTAAAAGTTGGTGCTTGTTTTGTTATAGTTGCTACTCGTTTTTTGTTAAGTTTCATAGTAACATCAGCTTCGGTCGTAAACAATAAAACAGACAAAAAAGGATTGTTTATATATGGTGTTAATATAAAAATTGCTTCGTCAATACTATGATTTTCAATAATTTCTTCTTGTTGAAATTTGAATTTCAAACACAATAATAATTTACCTTCTTCTACAATTGTTCTTACATAAATATTCATTAGTTGTGTGTTACCAATTGTTTTTGCTAATGTTAGTTTTGCAAAAGTTCCATCATTGATGCTTTCTTTAAATTTATTGAAAATAGTGGTGTAAGTTTGACTATTTGGCATTTTTAATAATTATTTTTTACAAAAGTAGTTTTTGTTTTTTAATTTTAATAAAAAATCCCCAATCGTTTTATAATTGAGGATTCAAATTATTTAATCTCTTTTAGGATTATTTTTCTTTTCTCTTTTTTCTTCCTTCTTTTCCTTTGCGGTTTTAAGAGGCTCTTTTTTTTCCGTTTTTTTTGCGTCTTGACTTTTTGCCATGATAATATATTTTTAAGTTAGTTTTTAAGTTTTTATAAAGATAGAAGAATTAGTATAAAATAGCGAGTATTATAATAGCTTAATTATAATTAATTTGTTTTAATTTAATTTATTAAAAAATATTATACCTTTGCAAGGTGAAAAAATCACTATTCATATTAACATTATTCATGTTACTCAAGCCAATATTACCGGTTGTTGAGTATGTTGTTAATTACGATTATATTACTAAAGTTCTTTGTGTAAATAAAGAAACTCCAATAATGGGTTGTAATGGAAAATGTTATTTAATTAGTCAATTAGCCAAATCTTCTGATACAGAAAAGCCTATTTCTGATAAAAGAATTATTGTAAAAGAGGTTGAAGTTTTATTTTTTCAGGAAATTAAAGAAGTTGTATTTCTTAAAACATCATTTTTACAAACTCAAGTACTCAATTCTAACTATTCTAATTTATATAATTATTTGAATAGTACTTCTACTTTTCGTCCACCAACTATTATTTCTTAAAGTTTTTGCACACTAACTGTGCTTTGTCAGTTCTTATTTTGAGAACTGAATGGACTTATGTTCAAAATTGTTTGAAAAACACCTTTTCAAACTACATATCTATAAAATTTAATAAATAAAAAAAGATGAAATTCCAATTAAAAAATATAATTGCTTTAATGGCTTTAGTACTAGTATTCAGTTCATGCTCAAAAGATGAAGATCCTATAAATGTAATAGCTGGAGAAGGAGGAATTGGTTTAGAATTTGACAATGTTTTTGGAAGCGCAAATTTAATTTTAAACACGCAAACAAATACTACCTCACAAGGAGAGAACCTAAAGATATCTGATGTAAAATACATTGTAAGTAACATTGTGTTAACTAAAGAGGACGGAAGTACTTATATTTACCCAAAAATGAAAAGTTATTTTATTGTTGATGAATCTAACGAAGCAAGTCAAACGATAGAATTAACAAATATTCCCGCTGGAAATTATACAAAAGTAAAATTTGGTATTGGTGTAGATCAAACTCAGTTTAGCCTTGGAGCAGCTGGTCAGGGCGATTTTTTAACACAAGCTCAAGATGCAGGAATGATGTGGTCATGGAGTGCTGGTTATAAGTTTGTTCTATTTGAAGGGATTTTTACTTCTCCAACAGTAACCACAGATACTAGTTTTATGGTGCATACAGGACAAACTGGAACAGCATACAATTATACAGAAGTTACACTTAATTTACCTGAAAGTGCCACTATTAGAACTACAATTACTCCAGATGTTCATATTTTTGCAGATGTTGCGAAAATTATAGATGGAACAAATAAAATCAAACTTTCTGACAACAATATGGGCGGAATGGGTGCAATGATTATGGGAGGTGCTAATTTGCCATTAATCACTTCAAACCTATCTGATATGTTTATTGTAAATCATGTTCACAACGATTAATAACTTTAATTAAAAAGCGATTAGGTATTTTCTAATCGCTTTTATAATTTTTTTAAAGCATGAAAACAAAATATATATTGTTGCTCATTATGCCTTTTTTTTGGAGTTGTTCTAAAGTTGATAATCCGGATAATTATGTTAATATTCCAATAGACTTTAAAGTACCTTCAAATTTTCCTCCTTTAGTTTATGATTTGGAAAATAATCTATTAACGGAGAAAGGTTTCGAATTAGGGAAAAAGATATTTTACGATGGAAGATTATCTTCAGACGGATTAATTTCTTGTGGATTTTGCCATATTCAAGAAAATGCCTTTACTCATCACGGACATTCTGTTAGTCATGGTGTAAATAATGCTGCTGGAACAAGAAATTCTCCACCAATTCAGAATTTAGCATTTCAAACGGCTTTTATGTGGGACGGAGCAACAAGTCACTTAGATTTGCAACCTATTATCCCTTTTACAAGCCCAATAGAAATGAATGGAAATTTTGGTAATACAATTACCATGATGAAATCTGATGATGAATATCAAAAACTATTCAAAATTGCATTTACTGATGGGCAAATAAATTCCGAAAATATGCTAAAAGCATTAGGACAGTTTATGGTTATGGTTACGTCAAGTAACTCTCGTTTTGATAAGTACCGAAGACATGAAACAGGAGGAACACTCACACAAGAGGAGTTAGATGGCTATTCTATTTTTAATCAAAAATGCTCGTCATGTCATGCAACAGATTTATTTACTGATAATTCTTTTAGAAATAACGGTTTGGCAGTTAATTTACAAGTTAATGATGTAGGTAGATTTCGTGTTACGGAATTGGCAGAAGATTTACATAAATTTAAAGTTCCAAGTTTGAGAAATATAGAAAAAACAGCACCTTATATGCATGATGGACGATTTTTTACACTTGATGCTGTTCTTAATCATTACTCTAATGGTATTGTAAATTCTTCAACATTAGATCCGAGTTTGAATGAAAATGAAGTTCTAGGAATTTCATTAACAAGCTTAGAAAAAACAAAAATAATTGCTTTCTTAAAAACCTTAACCGATAATCAATATCTTACGGATAAACGATTTTCAGAATATTAAAAATAAATGAAAAAATATATTTTAATAGTTTTAATCACATTTCAATTTGCGAATGCAATAGAAAAAGACAGTTTGTTGTTTAATAAAAATCCATTTAGAACTCATTATTTATTTCCAGAAAAGGTTCTGTGTGATGCCTGTGGTTGTTCTGCAAGTGGCGGAAGTATGGGATTTGCATCGATGTTAAATTCTAATTTTATAGGCATTAGATATTTTAATCAGCAATATAAAAGCTCCGATGGATTATATAGTAATTCACAATGGTATAATGAGAATTTTCACACTGTGCAGGTGTGGGCACGAATACCAGTTTATAAAAATATTCAAGTTACTGCTTTAGTTCCATATCATTTTCATAATAGAGAAACTAAAACAGGTAATCAAGATATTAAGGGAATTGGTGATATTACAGTTTTAGCAATGTATAGATTGTATCAAACCCACAGAGATAGTACTTATTTTGTTCATACCTTACAATTGGGAGGAGGAGTTAAATTACCAACGGGAAAATTTGATGAGACAAATAATACAGGAAATATAAACCAAAGTTTCCAAGTTGGAACAGGAAGTTGGGATTATCTATTGGCAACGGAATATACATTAAAGAGAAAAAAAATTGGATTAAATGCGATGCTAAATTATATAGTAAAAACTGAAAATGCTAAATTTTATCAGTTTGGAAATCAATTTAATTATGCAGGAACATTTTTCTATTTATATGAAAAAAATAGTATTTCTATTGCACCACAATTGGGCTTTGCAGGAGAGGTTTACGAGAGTAATTACCAGCACAAACAAAAGCTAAAAGATACTTCTGGGGATATTATTTTTGGAAAGCTTGGATTCGAAATTGGAAAAGATAAGTTGTCATTTGGAGCGAATGCAATGCTTCCGATAAATCAGAACTTAGCAAGCGGGAATATTGAAGCTAATTATAGATGGAGTTTGAATTTGAATTATAGTTTATAAAAAAAATCCTCAATTATATAAGTATAATTGAGGATTAAAATGTTTTTTAGAATAATAGTTATTCACTAACCAAAACCCATTCTCCAGAAGCTAATAAACTCTCAGCTTTTTTAAATTTCATTTCTTCCGTTTTTCCTGAAGAAACTTGTTGAATTGTAACTGTATCGTTACGATTTATCTTTGGTTGATCTCGAACGATAGTTTCTGTAACCTGACGCTGTTGTGTTTGCCCAGCTTCATGATTGCGTTCTGCTTGTTCTTCTATATTAAAAATTTCATCTTTACTTTCAATATAATTGTCTTTCTGACGAACTTGTGTCGCTTCTTGAATATTATTTTGTTGTTGAGGTAAATCTCCTTTAAACAAGAATGAAATCACTTCTTTATTAATACCATCTAACATATTTTTAAACAATTTGAAGGCTTCAAACTTATAAATAAGTAAAGGGTCTTTTTGTTCATGAACCGCTAATTGAACAGATTGTTTCATCTCGTCCATTTTGCGTAAATGCTTTTTCCAAGCATCATCAACAATAGCTAATGTGATATTTTTTTCGAAATCAGCAACCAATTGTTTTCCTTGACTTTCGTAGGCTTTTTTCAAATCGGTAACTACATTTAATGATTTTACACCGTCAGTAAACGGAACTATAATACGTTCAAAATTGTTACCTGGATTTTCATAAACATTTTTGATAATTGGAAATGCTTCATATGCATCACGAATATTTTTTTCTACATAATATTCAGAAGCTGCTTTGTATGCTTTTCCTGTTAATTCTACATCAGAAAGTTTAGCAAATTCTGCTTGAGTAACCGGCGATGTAATAGATAAATTTTTAATTAAATCGAATTCAAAATTTTTGAAATCGCCTGTTAATTTATTTTTTTCTACAATTACTTCGCAAGTATCATACATCATATTAGCGATGTCTAGTTTTAGACGTTCGCCATGTAAAGCATGACGACGACGTTTGTAAACAACCTCACGTTGAGAATTCATAACATCATCATATTCTAATAAACGTTTACGAGTTCCGAAGTTGTTTTCCTCTACTTTTTTCTGAGCACGCTCGATAGACTTGGTCATCATAGAATGTTGAATTACTTCACCTTCTTTCAGCCCCATTCTGTCCATAATTTTGGCAACTCTATCTGAACCAAAAAGACGCATCAAGTTATCTTCTAAAGATACGTAAAATTGCGAACTTCCAGGGTCACCTTGACGACCTGCACGACCACGTAACTGACGATCGACACGACGAGAATCATGACGCTCTGTACCAATGATTGCTAAACCACCTGCTGCTTTTACTTCGGGAGTTAATTTAATATCGGTTCCACGACCAGCCATATTTGTAGCAATAGTTACTACTCCAGGCTTTCCTGCCTCTTCCACGATTTGTGCTTCTTGCTTGTGCATTTTTGCATTCAAAACATTGTGTGGAATATTTCTCATTTTAAGCATTCTGCTTAATAATTCAGAAATCTCTACTGATGTTGTTCCAATAAGAACTGGTCTTCCTGATTGAGAAAGTTCAACAACATCTTCTATAACTGCATTAAATTTTTCACGAACCGAACGGTATATTAAGTCTTCTTTGTCGATACGTGACATACCACGATTAGTTGGAATTTCTACAACATCTAGTTTGTATATTTCCCAAAGTTCACCCGCTTCAGTAACAGCTGTTCCAGTCATACCAGCTAATTTGCTGTACATTCTGAAATAATTTTGTAAAGTTACAGTAGCATAAGTTTGCGTTGCGTCTTCAATTTTTACATTTTCTTTGGCTTCAATCGCTTGGTGTAATCCGTCAGAATAACGACGCCCATCCATAATACGACCAGTTTGCTCATCGACAATCATTACTTTATTGTCCATCAATACATATTCTGTATCTTTTTCAAATAATGTATAGGCTTTTAGAAGTTGTGTTAAGGTATGAATACGCTCACTTTTTACGCTAAAATCTTGAAATAATTTTTCTTTTTGCTCTCCTTGTTCTTCAGTCGAAAGATTTAATTTTTCGATACGTGCAATTTCGGTTCCAATATCTGGTAATACGAAGAAAGTGTCTTCAGTGTCTTTGGACATGATTTCGATTCCACTATCGGTCAATTCTACTTGATTGTTTTTTTCTTCAATAACAAAATATAATGCCTCATCTACTTTTGGCATTTCACGATTGTTATCGGACATGTATTGATTTTCCGTTTTTTGCAAAAGGGCTTTGATACCTTCTTCACTCAAAAACTTAATTAATGCTTTGTTTTTAGGTAATGCTCTGTGTGCTCTCAATAATTGAAAACCACCATCTTTAGTATTTCCTTCTTTTATTAAACGTTTTGCTTCTGTAAGAAAGCCATTTGCCAACTGGCGTTGAATGTTTACTAGGTTTTCAATTTTTGGTTTTAATTCTGTAAATTCATGACGGTCACCATCTACAACTTGACCAGAAATAATTAATGGGGTACGAGCATCATCTATTAATACAGAATCGACCTCATCTACAATTGCAAAATTGTGTTTTCTTTGAACCAAATCTTCTGGCGAATGTGCCATATTATCACGCAAATAATCGAAACCAAATTCGTTGTTTGTTCCGTAAGTAATATCTGCATCGTAAGCTTTACGACGTGCATCAGAATTGGGTTGGTGCAAATCGATACAATCAACTAACAATCCGTGAAATTCGAATAAAGGTGCTTTCCAAGCGCTATCACGTTTTGCTAAATAGTCATTTACGGTTACTAAATGCACACCGTTTCCAGTTAATGCGTTCAAATAGAGTGGAAGTGTAGCAACTAAAGTTTTTCCTTCTCCAGTTTGCATTTCGGAGATTTTTCCTTGATGCAATACAACACCACCTATAAGCTGAACATCGTAGTGAATCATGTCCCAAGTAATTTCTTTACCTGCGGCACTCCAAGAATTTGCCCAAACGGCAGTATCTCCTACAAGGTTGATGTATGATTTTGTAGCAGAAAGTTCTCTGTCTTTTGC
>NZ_JBDTQE010000031.1:0-31275 GCF_039932285.1 Flavobacterium sp. | reverse complement strand
CTTTTGCATCGGCATCAGCTTTTTCTTTACGTAAACGTTCTGCTTCGGCTTTGGCTCTATCTTGTTCAGATTTTAATTTATCCGCAGCTTCTTTTGCTTGTGCAGCAGCATCAGCGGCAGCTTTTGCATCGGCATCAGCTTTTTCTTTACGTAAACGTTCTGCTTCGGCTTTGGCGTTGGCATCGTTTGCTTTCAATTTATCTGCAGCTTCTTTGGCTTTTGCGATTGCATCGGCTTTGGCTTTTGCATCGGCATCCGCTTTTTCTTTACGCAAACGTTCAGATTCAGCCAATGCATTTGCTTTATCTAGTTCTGCTTTTAATCTTGCGGCATTAGCGGCATTAGCCCTTGCATCTGCAGCTTCTTTTTCTTTTTTTAATCTTTCAGCTTCTAGAACCGCTTTATCTTTGCCTTGCAATGCTAATAATCTATCTGCTTCTGCTTTTTTGAGAGCTGCTAATGCTTCTGCTTTTTCTTTAGCATCGGCCAACTCTTTTTCTTTACGTAAGCGTTCTGCTTCTAATCTTGCTTTGTCTTGTTCTACTTTTAAAGCTAATGCAGCAGCTCTTTCTTTTTGCAGTTCTGCTGGAGATTTTCTCTTAACCGCTACCGCTTTTGTTCCTGGATTTGTTTTTTTAGTAGCTTTTACTATTGGTTGATAATCTTCAAAATCACCATATCCTTTTAGTTTATATGCTAATGTAATTTCATGTGAAATTCCAAAATTTGATAAATTGCCTGTTCCTTTTTCTATATTATAACCTATCGATAATTTTTTTGCGACTGTAAGTCCTATACCTGCTGAAATACCGTAAAGACTGTTGTACCCTGCTTGTACCCAACCTGCTTTTGGTGCATTAATGAGTAAAATACTAGAAAAAATTGTTTTCTCTTTTGCTGACTCACCTCTTACTAAAACGGAGAATTTTCCGTTTTCAAAAAATCCTGGATTAGTCATATAACCTGTGTACATAATATGACCTTCAAACGCTTTTGCTGGATCCTCTGCAACTAATCCCCCACCGAAATTATAAAAGAAAATATTATTTGCTGAAACCCCAAAATCCATTAAACCTGTACTATAATTTATTCCAGGATTTATAGTAACTAATGAGTTTTTAGGTATATTTTGAATTGCTTGATCTGTTGTGTTTGTTACAATTTTTCCTGTATTTAAACCACTATTCACATAAGCTAGATTTAATCCAAAAGCAAAATTACTCTCATTTGATATCTCTACATTTCTAACAAAGTTACCTACTAATCCGAATGTTGTTAAGACTCCATAATTTCTTTGGAATGCTCCAAATGCAATACTGTTATTATCTCTAAACTTACCTGAATAACTAGCAAAATAAGCTTGAGGTGCGTTCTCGAATCCTGAAAATTGTCTTTTAGTATACATACTAATAAATGATTCATCTTCGCGAACATAACTAAATGTAGGATTTATTAAGAATTTATTAAATTTTAATGAATTTTTAGCTGGTACATCAAACGAAACTACGCCTCCTTCTTGTGCATGGTTTGGTAAAATGAATCCTAAAATCAGTAATAAGCTTATAAATTCTTTTCTCATATTATTTTATAATTGTAATTGACCCTTTTTTTATTGGGCTTCCATCCTTAGATATGATGTAGTAATATACGGGATTTACCGATTTAAAATTCAATGCCGTTTGTGGCCATTTATTATCATAATTCGTTGTTTGTAATGCAATTTCTCCTGTAGCACTAACTATCATAACTTCGGTATTTGCATTTATATATTCCTGAGGTATTTCCCATGTATCATTATCTCCATCAGCATTTGGGCTAATAAGATTTGGAATTTTTACAGGATTTACTCCTTCTTTAAGCTGAAACAAAAACTCTTTATTTACTAAACATCCCACTGTTTGCTTAACTATTGCTTTATAATTACCCATAACATTAGTGCTATAAGTATCTGTTGTTGCACTAGGAATTAAAACACCGTTTAAATACCACTCGAAAGTAGGACTTGCAGCATTTGTAGTTATGGTTATTGTTTTTATTTCTCCAGCTGGAACATTATTTATTGCGGGAGACTCTAACACATCTATACTTGCAGAGAAACCTACAACTGATAAATTAACAGTGTTTGATGTTGAAGAGCAACTTCCTTGATTAACCACGACATAATAATCTCCTGGTTGTGTTGCTGGATAATTAAAAGCTGTTGCTCCAGGTATTGCAACGTTATCTTTAAACCATTGATAAGCATATCCTCCTGGGACACTAAGTGTATTTGCAGTTGGAGGACAAACAGTATTACCTCCGCTTGATGTAATGGTAAACGTAGATCCTGCTGGCACAATATTTACTACGACATTTCTTGATACAGCGACATTAGAACAAACACCATAATCAACTTCTGCTCTATATGTTCCTGATGAATTTATAATATAAGTAGAACCTGTTTGACCAGAAACTAAAATATTATTTTTAAACCATTTATATTTTAAATTCGGATAAATTATTGGTGAGGGATCTGCAACAGTATTCGCATCTACAGATAATGTAAAACTTCCTCCTCCGCAAATACTTACATTTTGATTTTGATTGTTTAACCAAAAACTCTGATTAAAAACTATACTATAAGAAGGAACAGCTGAACTTACAGAACTAACAACTGGATTAGAACTTATAACTCTTAACTTATATCCTGTTCCTGAAGTTGTTGATGGAAGAAAAAAACTAAACTCTCCTGTCGATCCAGAAAATGTTGGGGAAGAAGATAAAAATGTTGGTGTCCCAAATGATCCTGAAGAATCTGATAACTGTAATGTAAATGTGTTTCCTGATCCAAAAGATCCTGAAATAGCAAATGTAGACCAATATGCAAAAGTACCATTACTACTATCACAACGTTGAAAAACAGTCCCTCCATGAGCTGGAGATCCATTTGTAACTGCGCTAATTGCTTGTGCAGAAACTGTTATTGGAGAAAAAAACGCCAATAATACAAAAACGTATATATACTTACTTATAAGAGGAGTAATTTTATTTTTCATAACAGCTTTATTTTAAAAAAATACATAAATAACCTACAAAATACAATCTTTTTTAATCAGAATTTAATAAAATTCAATAAATCCATTAAAAGAATTTATCTCTTAATGGATTTATTGAAACCGTATATATTTAATTCTTTATTTAGAATTTGATGCGGTAATTTTACTTATTTTTATTCTAAAATCAGGATTATTTTTAGTATTATAGATATCTAAAAACATCTCCGTATTGGCTGTATTTTGATACAGGTTAAAAAATGAATTGTTACCATAATAATCTTCTAGGTCTTCATTATTTGTTGAGTTTTCAACAAAAATATTTCCTTTACAATTATTAAAATATGTTTCTTCAAATTTAATTTTCTTAAATGTACTTGCCTCTAATTTTACATCTTGAGCAAGAATTGCAGCTGGATTAAAACCCGATATTACACTTCTTTTGATTGCAAATGACGCGCTATTTCCTATAAAAATAGCTTCTTTTACTAATCCACTTGCTATATCACTACTTAGGTTTTCTGTTGTGTTTACAAGTGTGCAGTTTGTTGCAACAACATTTGTCATGTTTTTAGATAAATCAGCTTCTTCTCTTTTCTCGTAAGAGACTATATTCATACATCTTGATCTTGTAGATGAAGAATAAAGCGAGTGTCTAATAGCAATAGAATTATCCATTTTGCATTGCACTCCTTGTGTAAACTTAAAATCATCTCCATTAGATCTTAATGAAACTAATTTATTAACGACTACATCTCCTCCTAAAATTTCAAAAGAATTTCCCTCAGAAAAACTACACATTACGTTTTCGATAACTGTTTTATTCCCAACACTTGCTAAAGATAAAGCGTTATAATCTTTAAATCCTTTTATCTTCTTCCCTGCAAATTCTATTCTTAAAAACCTTAAAACTCCAGAGTTACTTTGTGAATTTACACCACCATAAATAGTTTGGCTTGGATCTAATTCAAAATTTAAAGAAGAAGAACCTCCAAATTTATTTACAGGTGCATCACCAAGAATAACTAATCCCCCCCAATCACCACCTTTTTTAACTTGTCTATTAGAAGTAAATACAATTGGATCTGTCTCTAAGCCATTGGCCAAAATCTGAGATCCTTTAGTAATAATTAAAGCACCATTTGTCTCATAATCTCCTTTAATAACAGTTCCTGGCTCGATGGTAAGTACTGCATTATTGGTTACATAAACAGGCCCTTGTAAAAGATATGTATTCTTTTTGTACAAAGTTGTATTTGTTGTTATTTTTCCATACAAAATTTGATTTGTTTCGTTATACTCAACTTTTGCTGGCTTAAACTCCGTCCAATTGCTTAACCAGTTACTGGTTCCAATTATACCTTTTTCTTGTTGTGCACTTGCGGAAAAAACCACAAAAAGCAACATCAATTTAATTTGTACTAGATTTTTCATGTTGTAGGGATTAAAGTTAATTATTTGGGATAATTATTCATTTATTTGGCTTAGCTCTTTCAACATTGACTCATAGTACAATATTGAACTCACTAAATTTCCTTTGTCTGCGTAAGGAGTCATCGTTCTTTGAAAATCTACTGTAGAATTTAAGAACGTTTCTGTATTTTGTTTTTGCAAAGTTAAGGCTTTATTATTTTCCACATTATCAGGAACTCCAACATCTTGCATAGTTACACCAGCTTTTGTTGTTAGTGCTATATAAGGCAAAGTATTTACAAGAACCTTAATTCGCTCTATGTACAATTCCAATAACTGCCCTTTTTGCATTGTTTCTAATTCGCTTTTCTCATAGAATTTTTTGACCGCAGCCCCTGTACTAATAATACCTACAGCTTTATTTGTTTTTTGCGCATTTACATTACTTACTGCAAATAATAATAAGCTAAAAAAGATAATTTTCTTCATGATAATTTGTTTATATTTTAATAATTTAAGTTTTAAAATGTCCCCAAAACACACCCTTAAATTTAATTTGCAAGATTCTAATAACTTTTTAATAAAAAAAATTAAATTTACTTGTTTTTAAAATTTAAATGATGTATAAATTTAAATACATTTTCGTTTTTAAATTACCTTGCTAAAAGCGTGCCAAAAAATATTTAAAACCTAAAATTATACTATTTTATTTTAATATTATGTCTTTTGTCGGTATTTTTTACATTTTAGCCGATACAAAAATATTCTTTTTTTATTATAACTTCCTAATATTGAGGTGTTTTTATTGCGAAAAAAATATTTTATATAAATTTAAATCTTGTTTAATGAAAAATCATCAATGTTTTATCTAATCTTGTATAAAGATATTCAAAATTCTCTTGTAATAACAATCATATTGATAAATTTATCGTAATAACTTATATTTGTAACATGAAATTTAACAAAATAATAAGTCACGAACATCTAAAAAACCATTTATTACAAAGCGCATCTGCTAGTCGAATTCCGCATGCGCAATTGTTTGTTGGTCCAGAGGGATCGGGAGTTTTGCTCACTGCCATTGCTTATGCACAATATATTTTGTGCAATAATATTGGGAATGAAAACGCTGGCGGAAACGAAAGTTGTAACTTAAAATTCGAACATTTTTCGCATCCAGATTTGCATTTTGTGTATCCAACAGTAACTACCGATGAAGTAAAAACAAAACCTAAAAGCTTAGATTTTCTAACAGATTGGCGGAAATTTTTATTAGAAAAACCCTACGGAAGCATTTTCGATTGGTACAATATTCTTGATGTAAAAAACAAACAAGGTGAGATTAGGGTAGAAGATGCTCAAGAAATTCTAAAATCGCTTTCGCTAAAATCCTATGAAGGCGGCTATAAAATCATAATTGTTTGGATGGCCGACAAAATGAATATTGCCGCTTCTAACAAATTACTAAAACTACTCGAGGAACCAACCGACAAAACGCTATTTATACTCATTACTGAAAACGAAGAAGATATCATACAAACCATTCGTTCCCGATGCCAAGTATTACATTTTTCAGCTTTGAGCGAAAATGCTATTACCCAATCACTAATTGATTCTGAAAATATAGAACAAAAAAAAGCACAAAAAATCGCACACAAATCGCAAGGAAATTACAATAAAGCTTTGCAATTTTGCCACGAAATAAATGAAGATTTGCCTTTTGAAGAATGGTTTGTAACTTGGGTTCGTGCCGCTTTTAGAGCCAAAGGAAATGCGGCGGCTATTCAGGATTTAATCCTTTGGAGTGAGCAAATTGCTAGCTTGGGACGTGAAACACAAAAGAAATTCTTGCATTTTTGCATCGAAATGTTTCGCCAGGCTTTATTATTAAATTACGAAACCGAAAAACTAGTTTATCTAGAAACAACTGTCGAAAAGTTTAGTTTCGAAAAATTTGCCCCGTTTGTAAACGGAAACAATATAAATGATATATTTAAAGAAATTTCTGAGGCAATTTATCACATAGAACGCAACGGAAATGCTAAAATAATCTTAACCGATTTGTCTATAAAACTAACCCGATTAATTCATAAAAAATAAACCTATGGAAAACCTTGCCTCACTTTTTGTATTATTTTTTCTAGCCATTACTTTCCTGCAATCAGGATATGATAAATATACAGACTGGAACGGAAATGTGTCTTGGCTCACAGAGCATTTCTCAGGAACTATCTTTGCTAACAAAGTACCCCTCTCTCTTAAAATATTGTTAGCTTTAGAAATCCTCACGGGAATTTTATGCATTGTAGGTATGATCGAAATGTCCATAAGCGGGGGAACCACTTTTGGCAAATACGGTGCTTGCTTATCTTGCGTTACTTTACTTATGTTACTTTTTGGACAAAGAATAGCAAAAGATTACGACGGAGCCAGAACCATTGTTATTTATTTCATTCCTGCGGTGATGGGCGTTTATTGGTTGAGTTAAATAAGATTTAAAAAAAATAAGTGTGCAAAATTAATTAACACAACACAACTTTGAGAGAAAAAATCCAATATAATCATGATGATTTAGTGATTTTAATAAAAAATCGAGATAAAAAGGCATTTGCTTATTTATATGACAATTACGCTAAAGCAATATTTAGTGTGATTAATAATATTATTCAAGATGTAGAAGAGTCTGAAGATATTTTACAAAAAACATTTTTAAAAATTTGGGATAATTTTCATAGTTACGACATCTCAAAGGGAAGACTTTTTACTTGGATGCTTAATATTTCGCGAAATATGAGCATTGACTTCAAAAGATCTAAAGACAATAAAAACAAAATCCAAAACACGGAGCTAAATGTATATAAATTAAATAATCTTACCACTGGTGAAGATTCTTTAGATACAATTGGGTTGAAAAAGGTCGTTGAAAAACTAAAACCAGAACATTTGATCCTTATAGAACTCTCATATTATAAAGGATATACACAAGAAGAAATAAGTAAAGAACTAAATATTCCTGTAGGTACGGTAAAAACAAGAATACGAAAAGCACTTCTAATTTTGAGAGGGCAATTAAAAGATAAAATAGAATTAAGATAAAATGAATACTATACAGGATTATATAAATTCAGGAATACTAGAGTTGTATGTGTTAGGCATGACTACTGATGAAGAAAATATTGAGATTACTAAGTTAGCAGAAGAAAATATTGAAGTAAAAAAAGAAATAGATGCTATTTCTGAAGCACTTCAAATAACTTCTGAAGCTTTTTCTCCAGAAATTTCACCAGCTACAAAAGCAATGGTGATGGCTACTATTGACTATACCGAGCGTTTAAAAAATGGTGAAGAATATACAATTGCGCCTTTACTTAGCAAAAATAGCACTATTGATGATTTTGAACCATGGCTTAACAGATACAATATGCAGGTTTCTGATGATTATGAAACAATAGATGCTAAAATTATTAGCGCTAGTGATGAAGCAACAACCCTTATCGTTTGGTTAAAACATGGCGCTCCTATTGAAGTTCACGATAAAGAATACGAACATTTTTTAATAGTGGAAGGCACTTGTACAATTACAATAGGGGAGGAATCACACAATCTTGTTCCTGGAAATTATTTATCAATTCCTTTGTTTATAGGCCATAATGTAGAAGTAACTTCGGATATTGCTTGCAAAATAATTTTACAAAGAGTTGCTGCTTAATTTATAAAATCAAACGGCATTCAAAACCCAATAGCAGGGATTTAAAATCCTTGCCTGTATAGATTGACAAATATTTCAAATTTAAATATAGAAAAGTTTTTTTAATTCAATGACAAATACTAAAATTTATAAAACATTAACCTATTGTATTGCAATAATTTGGATTGCAAACGGACTTTTTTGTAAGGTTCTAAATCTTGTTCCTAGACACGAACAAATCGTTGCGAAAATTTTAGGTAATCACTATTCTAGACAGTTGACAATTCTAATTGGATTTTCAGAAATTATTATGGCAATATGGATTATAAGTGGCTATAAAACAAGGTTAAATACAATTGTCCAAATTTTAATAATAGCAACTATGAACATAATTGAATTTATCCTTGTACCCGATTTATTACTTTGGGGAAAATTAAATTCACTCTTTGCATTTCTATTAATTTTAGTTATTTATTTCAAGGAATTTTACCTAAACAGAAAACAAATCAATTAAAACAATGCTGTCATTTTTTAAAAATCATCCATTTGCCGTTGAAGCATATTTTGAAAGTTCGCTTGTTTTGACATTTGCAGTTCCAAAAGAACAATTACAAAACCTTATTCCAGAATGTTTGCATCTCGACACATTTCAAGATAAATGGGCTTTCGTAGCAGTAGCTATGGTTCAGACAAAAGACTTACGACCAAAAGGTTTTCCTAAATTTATGGGGAATGACTTTTTTCTGATAGGTTATCGTGTATTTGTTCGCTACACAAATAATGCTGGAAAAAGTCTGCGTGGTTTATATATTTTAAAATCAGAAACAGACAAAAAAAAGATGGCGTTTATGGGGAACATATTTACTCATTACAACTACACCACAACAGACATCAAGCAATTTGAAAATAAAAATTTAAAAGAAATATCCTCAATAAATTCAAAATTCAAAATTACAATAGACAAAACGGAAGAAGAAATTTCATTACCTAAACATTCACCTTTCACAGACTGGAAAGAAGCAAGAAGATTTGCTGGCCCTTTGCCCTTTACGTTTACTTATAACAATGAAACCAAAGAGGTTTTAATCATTGAAGGGGTGAGACAAAACTGGGTGGCAAATCCTGTAAAAGTAATTGACTATAATTTCGATTTTTTAAAGTCGCTTAAGCTTGAAAACCCTGTCTTAGCAAATGCTTTTATAATTAAAAATATTCCATATTATTGGAAAAAAGGTAAAATTGAACAATGGAAATAAAAAGAAAACCATTTCAAGGAGTATTAAATATTTTAAGTTTCAACCGACACTTTTATGTAGTAGGTCTAGCGGTTTTAGCTCTAATAATAATAAGCCATGGTTTAATTAGGTGGTCGGATTTTTTATTTTGGTTAATTGTAGCGTCTTTTATTTATGGTTTGATAATGCCTTTAATAATATCTGCTTATGTCTATGACTTTTCAGGGTATTATGATTTTCACTGGTTGAAAAATTGCCAAGTTGCAGATTCAAGTACAAATCAAATACTTAATATTAACGCTGGTTTTGATGAAACAAGCTTTATTATTAAAAATCATTTTCCTAAATCTGATTTAAAAGTATTTGATTTTTATAATGCTAAACAACATACAGAACCAGCAATTATAAGAGCGCGGAAAGTAAGTTTAATCTATCCTGATACACAGCAAATAAAATCTAATTTAATACCTGTAAAAGACAAATCGGTAGATATTATCTTTCTTTTGTCAGCTGCACATGAAATAAGATTACACCATGAAAAAGTACAGTTTTTAAAAGAGTGTCATCGGATTTGTAAACCAGATGGAAAAGTAATTATGATTGAACACTTAAGGGATTTTCCTAATTTTTTAGCGTTCTCCATTGGATTTACTCACTTTTTTTCTCGTTCTACATGGAAAAATGCTTTTGAACAAGCTGGCTTTGTTACTTTTCAAGAAACTAAGTTTACACCATTCATGTCTATCTTCACTTGTACACCTTAAATTAAAAAAATGGAAATACACTTTAAAATAATTGGAGCTCTATTAATAGTTTTGGCATTGGTTCATGTTGCCTTTCCAAAGTATTTTAACTGGGACGAAGAACTTAAATCTTTAAGTTTAATTAATCGTCAACTGATGGCGGTGCATACATTTTTTATTGCATTAACAGTATTTCTTATGGGTTTGCTTTGCTTAACATCTTCAAACGAATTAGTTGAAACTAGTTTTGGTAAAAAAATATCGCTTGGACTTGGTATATTCTGGGCTTTTAGATTATTTATTCAATTCTTTGGTTACTCTACTGAATTATGGAAAGGAAAGGGGTTTGAAACACTAATGCACATAATATTTTCGTCACTTTGGGCGTATTTAAGTATTGTTTTTTTGGTAACTTATTTCAATTGATAATGTAAAAAAATTAGACGGTTTCGTGCTTCTAAACTCACAACATCATTAAGCCTTAACCCGCATTCAAGCTCGATTTATACATTTTTAGCTCGTCCCAAGTAAATTCGTCGCCGTATTTTTCTTTCAGCGGGTTTAGAGTTTCTTCTTTGTAACCAAAAAAAGCTTCGGCTAAAGCTGCGATTTTGTCTTCAGGCAAAACATCAGTAATGGCGACAGTTCCAGATTCTATAAGCTTAGCAAAATGTCCGCCAATGGTTTGTGGGGTGAGTTTTCTAATGGAAGCAATTTCTTTAATAGAATTTTTTTCTAGCCACAATTCGTAAGTTTCTTGCACTGTCGATTTTTTAGCTTCCTTAACTTCTTTTTTCTTTTTTGCGTAACGTTCCACGTCGAGATCATCATCAATTAGTGTGATGTTTAATCTTTTGAATTCTTCGTGAATAAAATCTATCTTATTGGTTTTGTATGTTTTGATTTCGGTAGAAGTTAAATTTTCTTTAGAAATCACCTCGCCCGAAGCAATTGTTTTTACAAGCAATTTGGCTTTCATTAATCTGAAAACAGCTTTAATCTGAACTTCTTCTAAAACCGATAATTCATCGAACAATGTTTTTGCTTTTTTGATGCGTTTTACTTCTTCTATTTTCCATAAAACATCGTAAAGAATACTGTCCATTTGTGCAAAGAAATAATTGTAAGCGGCATCGATTCTTTCTTTAACAAAATGAATATCAAAAGGTTCTGTATTAAAAAGCTTGTCTATCTGGCTCAAGAATTTTCTGGCTGGTTCCTGAATTTCGGTAATTGTATCCGTTTGTTTTTTAGCCCAAAGCGATTGTTTCGATTTTGTTGAAGATTCTCCTTTTTCGTTATAACTGTATTGATGATTGCGCCATTCTTGCGCCAAATCTGCCCAATCGAAAGTCGATTTTAGAAAATTGTGCAAGAATTTTTTAGTTTCTTGTTGCAATGCTTTAGATAGTTTTTCTTCCGATGCTTTATTTTCGGCATAATCCATCACATCTTGGTCGTTCGAAATTCCATTCATTTGTAGCGGAGAAAGCAAAACCAGACCTTCTAACGAACGCAAACGCGATAATGCCACATAGGCTTGTCCTGGTTGAAAAACTTGCGATACATCGAGCGCCGCTTTATCAAAAGTTAATCCTTGGCTTTTGTGCACCGTAATGGCCCACGCCAACTTAATAGGATAGTGAACAAAGGTTCCTAAGGTTTCTTCTTCAATTTCTTTTGTGTTTTCGTTTACGGAATACCGAATGTTTTGCCATTCATATTTTTCAACCTCAATTGTGGTGTTTTCTTCTGGAAAATGTACTACTATTTCTGCTTCCGATAATGATTTGATGATTCCCATTTTTCCATTAAAATAGCGTTTTTCAAAAGCCAAATCGTTTTTTATAAACATGATTTGAGCACCTACTTTTAGTTGTAAATGTTCATCTACTGGATAAATTTTGTCTGGAAAATCTCCAACAATTTCAGGTTTGAATTTAAATAATTTTCCGCTTAAATCTTCTAGAGCCTGAGCATTTATATTATCTGCTTTTGCATTGTGCGTGGTTAGTGTAATATAACCTTTGTTTGCTTTTAGATCGAAATCAGGTTTTACATATTTGTTTAAAGTGATGATATCTTCCTTAGAAATTGTATTATTTCTCAAATTGTTAAGAACTGAAATAAATTTGTCATCGGTTTGACGGAAAATCTTAGACAGCTCTATATACAATGGCGGATTTTGCTGTATTACATGCGAATGGAAAAAGAATTTTCCTTTGTAATAAGAACGCAGTACTTTCCATTCTTCATCACGAATTATGGGTGGCAATTGTAATAAATCGCCAATAAAAAGTACTTGAACACCGCCAAAAGCGATTTTTTTCTTACGAATAGATTGCAACATAAAATCGATTCCGTCGAGCAAATCGGCACGAAGCATACTCACTTCGTCGATAATAAGCAGTTCCATATTTTTGATGACTGATTTTTTTAAACCACTCATTTTGAAGTGTATAGCTAAAGTGTTTTTGCTTTCAAATTTTACAAAATCTGAAAATTGTGGCGCACTATTGTCTGGAATAAATCCGCCAAAAGGCAATTGAAACATCGAATGAATTGTAACGCCACCAGCATTTAGTGCCGCAATTCCTGTGGGCGCCACTACAACACAATTTTTGTGTGTGGTTTGTATAATTTCTCGTAAAAGTGTTGTTTTACCCGTACCCGCTTTTCCTGTAAGAAAGATATTGCGCTGGGTTTGATTGATGAATTGTAAGGTGTAATTGGCTTCGGCTGAGATATTTTCCATTTTGGCTTGTATATATTAGGCAAAAATATTGAATTTATTTTAATGTTTATATATTGACTGGAAAATGAATAGTGGATTCTCTCTTTTAAAATTATAAAAATAAAAATAGCACGCAGATAACACGGATTAAACAGATTTTTAAAAAATCAATACCTTTAAATATAAAAGAGGTTTGCATTTTATCTGAGTCAAAAAAACCTCCAACTAATTAAAGATGGAGGTTCTTAATATTGTTTAAAAAAAATTATTTTTTCTGTGTTGCTTTTTCTTCTGTTTTAGGTTTTGCAGCATATTTATCGTTAATCATTTTAACGACATCTTTTGTAATATCGTAACTGTCTTTAGCATATAAAACAGTCGCTGCATCTCCAGTACCATAAATATAATCGTATCCTTTTTGTTTACCGTAATCTTTTATAAGTTGTTTTACAGATTTTACTAAAGTGTCCATTTCTTTTCCACTTTCTTGTTGCAATTGTTGTGCCATTGCTTGTTGCGCATATTGTAATTGTTGTTGTCTTTGTTGCAATTGAGAACCTTTTTGTTGTGCCCATACTTGCCCTTTTGCTTGTGCATTTTGCTGAAAACCATCCATTTCTGCTTTTAAATTTTTTGCAGCTACTTCAAGTTCACGCCCCATAACTTCTTGTTTGGTTTTATACTTTTCATCCAACTCTTTGGCTTCAGTATAATCTTCCATCATTTTTTGAGTGTCTATATATGCTGTTTTATATTCTTTTGCTTCTGGAGTTTTGTTACAAGAAATAATTGACATTGATATAGCTACTAATAATACGATTTTTTTCATTTTTATTTTTTAGTTAGATTTTTAAATTTTGGTAAAAGTAATCTTTTTTTGGAATGTGGAAAATTGTTGTTTAGAAAATTGATTATTTGAATGAAAATACATGAAATCTTAACAATAATAAAATCTTATACTATCGTTTTTAAAGATAGTTTTTCGTTATTAAAACACGCTTTTCTAGATTCGTTTTAAGATAATTTCTATTTTTTTGAATGGATTTATATGTTTTTAAACAAAAACGTCTCTAAAAAGCGCTTAAAATAGTTTTTAGCTGTTTTTTATTACGTAAATATGAGAAGAATACTCTAAATTTTGCTTCGCTTTAAGATTTGACTTCAAACCAATATAAAATGCTTTGATAAAATTCATTTTCCCATTTTTGTATTTTTCTGATAAAAGCGACACATAAAAACTATCAAAAATCATAGGAAGGATTTTTATCGATTTCATATTTTCTTTAGCAAATAATTTTTCTATCGCAATTTTAGAGAAATGCCACAAATGTCTTGGCACATCATAAGCGGCCCAAAATTCTGCGTAATATTTTGCATCAAATGATTTGTAATTTGGTACGGCAATAATTATTGTACCATTTGGTTTTACTAATCTTTTTAATGTTTTAATTTGATTTTCTAAATCAGGAACGTGTTCCAGAACATGCCACATGGTAATCACATCGAAAGAATGAGATGCAATATTTTCTAGATTTTCTGCAAAAGAAACTCCTTTAGAAATTGAAATTGTTTTTGCTTTTTCATTTGGTTCGATTCCTGTAGTATGCCAACCTGCTTTTTTTGCTGTGGCTAAAAAATCTCCTGTTCCAGCGCCAATATCTAATAGATTCCCTTTTTGTGAATGTAGAGAATTAATTAAACTTACTTTTTTGTTTAAAGAGTAGCTTTTAATAATCTGATATACTTTTTCGAACAAAGAACGTTTTCCGTCGGTATGTGAAATATAATCTTCGCTTTCGTAATATTTTGGAAGACGATCTAACGATGGTTGTGGATGAGTTTTTAATAATTGTAATTCTTCATCAAGAAGCAACTCAAAACTTTCTTTTGAGACTGAATTGTCTTTTACTTTGATAAAAATTTGATTTGTTGAAAAATTCATTTGATTTTTTAATGTAGATTAACGATTTTTGATTTAAGATTTAAAAATTAGCTTACGTTTCACGTGGAACAATTTGATTAAGGAATTAGGATTTTTGATTAAGGATTCGAAAACTCCTAAATCAAAAATCCTAATTTCTAAATAATTTTATCTTCCAAGGAAAACCAACAACACCGAAATATCACTTGGCGAAACTCCAGAAATTCTTGAAGCTTGAGAAATGGTAACTGGTCTTATTTTAGATAATTTCTGTTTGGCTTCTATAGACATTGATTTTATTTGATGGTAATCGAAACTTTCCGGTATTTTTAAATCTTCTAGACGGGTTTGTTTTTCAGCATTTGCTCTTTCTTTATCTATATAACCTGAATACTTGACTTGAATTTCTGCTTGTTCTAATATCTCTTGATCTAAATCATGATTGGCAACATATTCTGCCACATTATTAAATTTTAAAACATCAGCCAACTCAATTTGCGGACGAGATAGAATTTTAAAAATCTTATCAGTCTGATTTACTTCGGCAGTTTCTTTCACAATTAAAACTGGATTTGCTTCAGCTGGAGTAATACTAGTTTCTTTGAAGAAAGCTACCATTTTTTCTGATTCGTTCAGCTTGTGTTCCATTCGTTTCAAACGAGCATCAGAAGCCAAACCTATTTTATTTGACATAGGAGTCAATCTAAAATCGGCATTATCCTGACGCAATAAGGTTCTGAATTCGGCACGAGAAGTAAACATTCTATACGGTTCTTCAGTTCCTTTAGTGATTAAATCATCTATCAAAACTCCAATATAAGCTTCGTCACGTTTTAAGATTAAAGGTTCTTGTTCTTTCACCTTGAGTGCCGCATTTATTCCAGCCATCAAACCTTGAGAAGCTGCTTCTTCGTAACCAGTTGTTCCGTTTATTTGACCTGCAAAATACAACCCTTCAACCAATTTTGTTTCTAATGTATGCTTCAATTGCGTAGGAGGGAAGTAATCATATTCGATAGCATATCCCGCTCTGAAGAATTTTACTTTCTCGAAACCAACAACCGAACGCAAGGCTTTAAATTGAATATCTTCTGGTAAAGAAGTCGAAAAACCATTCACATAAACTTCACAAGTATTCCAACCTTCTGGCTCGACAAACAATTGATGTCTGTCTTTATCAGCAAAACGATTTATTTTATCTTCGATAGAAGGGCAATATCTTGGACCTAAACTTTTAATTCTTCCGTTGAACATTGGCGAGCGTTCGAAACCTTCACGCAATATATCATGAACCAAAAGTGAGGTATAAGTCATGTGGCAATCTCTCTGATGGGTCAATGGTTTTGTTACATCAGAATAGGAAAATTTTGATGGATTTATATCACCTGCTTCTACATTCATTTTAGAATAATCAAGAGAACGACCATCAACTCGTGGTGGCGTTCCTGTTTTCATTCTTCCAGATTCAAAACCAGCTTTAACTAAATCTTCGGTAATTCCGTAAGCGGCACTTTCTCCAGCACGACCACCACCAAATTGTTTGTCACCGATATGAATCAATCCATTCAAAAAAGTTCCATTAGTCAACACAACCGATTTACCACGAATGGTTAAACCCAAAGAGGTTTTAATACCCAAAACTTTATTGTTTTCTATAACCATTCCAGAAACCATTTCTTGATAAAAATCAAGATTAGGCGTTCCTTCAAGCATCAATCGCCATTCTTCCGAAAAACGCATGCGGTCACTTTGAACTCTTGGTGACCACATCGCTGGTCCTTTCGACTTGTTAAGCATCTTAAATTGAATGGCGGTTTTATCAGAAACAATTCCTGAATAACCACCAAGCGCATCAATTTCACGAACTATTTGACCTTTGGCAATTCCGCCCATAGCAGGATTACAAGACATTTGCGCGATGTTTTGCAAACTCATTGTAACCAATAGGGTAGAGCAACCTAAGTTTGCCGAAGCTGCTGCGGCTTCACAACCAGCATGACCTGCACCAACCACTATAACATCATATTCTTCTAGAAACATATTCAATTACGAATTACGAATTACGAATTACGGTTTTTAATCGTTCTTGCAATTCTGTTTAATTGTTCCACGTGGAACTTGTTTAATTACTAATTAAAAAATTACGAATCGTTATTCTTATTAAATTATCACAAGTTGTTTCACGTGAAACAAATTCATAATTTTTAATTCGTAATTCATTATTGTTTCACGTGAAACAATTTTATTTTTTCATCTTCTTTAGAGCGCATTAATGCTTCGTCAGATTCAGATTTATCTTTGTAACCGCAGTAATGCAACACGCCGTGAATCATCACGCGTTTTAATTCTTCTTCGAAAGAAACCTTAAACTCTTCTGCATTCTCACGGACTCTTTCTACAGAGATATAAATATCTCCGTGAATTTCGTTTCCTAAAGAATAATCGAAACTTATGATGTCTGTTAATGTGTCGTGATTTAAATACTGTTGGTTGATTACAACTAAATATTCATCGTCACAGAAGATGTAATTTATCTCGCCTTCGGATTTATTTTCTGAAAGAATAACACTAGAAATCCAATCGGTATAAATGGTTTCTTCCTGTATTTCGAAATCTATTTCGTAATTAAAACTAATCATTTTTCTTAAAATATTCTTGAACCTTACGGTCAAAATTCGAGCGCAAAGGTAGTGTTTGTCTGTTTAAAATTTCAATACTATTTAAATATTCTTGAAGCTTTTGCGGTAGGGGATTTGCTGTGTTGTTAAAATCTTTTTTATTTGTATTTGATTGTCTTTTTGAATCTTGATTTTGCTCTTGAATTGCTTTCTCTAATTTGAGTAATTCATACTTCAGATTAAGTGCTTTTTGAATCGCTTCATTAGAAAATCCTTTGTTGATTAATTGCTTTTCTATTTGCTTCATTTGGTCTAAAGCATTTTGTCCAGCTCCGCCCAAACCGTTTTTCTCGAGTTCTTTTTGCAATGCGTCACGCAATTGTTGTTGCTCTTTAAGGATGTCTAAAATTGCTTTTGCATCGCCTTCGCCATCTTGTCCGTTTTTTCCGCTACCTTTTCCGTCGCTGCCTTGACCAGATTTTCCGTCTTTTCCAGACTTGCCATCTTTGCCTGATTTTCCGTCTTTTCCTTCGCCTGGTTTTTCACCGGGCTTGTCTCCAGGTTTATCTCCTTTGCTTTTTCCGTCTTTTATTTTCTCACCAAGACCTTGTTGCTTTTTAATGATATCTGGCAACTGCATTCCGCTACCTTGTCCTTTTCCTGGTTTTGGTTTTCCTTTGCCCATTCCTGAAAGTGACATTTGCATACTGTTTAGAACATCACTTAAAAAATTGGCTAAATTATTAGCACTTGTTAAAGAAAATTGCTGGCTTGATGTTCCTCTAGCAATCTGATTGTCGGAAAGTAAGTCGATACTTTTATCAATATTATAATGAACTTTTCCAATTTCCGTTGTGATTTGTTCGCTTATTTTTGGGTTGCGTAATGACATCGCGAACAAGCTATCATCAACGTGTTTGAATTGTTGCTTTAAATCTTGTTGCGTCTTTAAGTGTTTTGAAAACGCATTAGAAGTATTTGTTATCGCTTTAAAATTCTTAATTAATGCTTCCTGTGAAAACGAAAACGCCAACAAGTTATCTAATATTTGACGGAGCATCGCTACATCTTCTTCCATTTGTTCTTTTTCTCCGCCTTCCATTTCTTGAGCCATTTTCTGACTCATTTCTTTCATTTTCTTAGCTGCACTTTTTTGCTTCGGAGAAGCTTTGTCTTGTTGTTGTTTTTGTAATTCTTCTGAAGCTTTTTGCAAATCTTTATCGATACTATCTTCTTTTTCTTTGTCTTGAGGAATATCTAACGGCGATTTTAGCTCTTTGTTTTCTTTGTCAAGATCTTTTAATTCTTGTTGAATCTTGTCGAACTCTTTATTAATGTCATTTTGTTTTTCTTCAGAATTCTCTTTCTTATCATCAGCAAGCTTATCTTCTTTTTCAGAAAGTTTATCTAACTTGTCTGCGAGTTGTTCTGCTTTTTTCTCGACATAATATCTTTTAGTCAACTCGACCAATTGTTCTAAAGTCTTGGTTTGGTTTTTACTTTTCTGCTGAAATTTTTCTAGTTTTTCTTGTATTTCCTCTTGGTCTAGTTTTTCATTCAATCGTTTTAATTCATCTAAAAGCTTTTGATTTTTTTCTAATTCTTCTTTCGATTTTTCTAAACGTTGTTTCAATAATTCTTTCTTCGGATCATTTTCTTCAGCTTTAAATTTCTCTAAATTATCTTTAATCTTTTCAGAAAAATCCTTCATCATTTCATCTTGTTGTTTCTGACGTTTTACGAAATCATCTAATTTTTGCTTGTCTTTATAATCTAAATCTTTTTTTTCTTTATTGGTTTTTTGCAGTTTTTCTAACTCTGAAAGTTGCTTGTCTTGTTTGCTTAACGATTTTTCTAAAGCATTAATATTCTCGTTTTGCTGTTGTAGATTTTCATTTACTTTTTCTTCGGCAGTAGATTCACGATAAGAAAATTCAGATGATTTGGTGCTTTTGAAATGATGAATAGCATCGTTATCAAAAACCTCAAAATAATATTCATACGCCACACCATCTACAATAGGCAAAGTACTTGGAAAAGAAAATACAAATTGATCGAAATTACTTTTCTTAACCGCTATAGTTCCACGTTTAGCCGCTTGCGGATTGTCTTTAGGAAAATAAACCACGCTCAATTTCGAAAATCCATAATCGTCTGCTATTTGACCTAAAATATATTCTTTAGAACCCTTTAAACTATCAGCGGCCATGGCCACTTTGATGGTTGGAAACTGGTCTTTTACCACATTGATAGCATAATTGAGTTTTTCGTAGTTTTTTACTACTTTATTAGAAGTAAATATCTGATATTCTGTGTTTTGAAATATATTTTTACTTAAATTGAACGCATTTCCAGAATTTACAAACGAATACGATTTATTGGCTTCAATTAGATTGATATTTTGCGTCGCAACAGTATTAATTCTCCACGTAATTTGCGTGCCTTCGGGAACAATAGCATTCCCAGTTCCTTTGATAATTTCCGATTTCTTATTTAAATAATTAGGAAAATGAAGTGACATCTCGAAATTGGCAATAGCAGGAACGGTGATCACATTCAAAGTATAATCGGCTGATGAAACTTCGTTAGCTTCAATATGAAAATCGATATTTTGCATAGGTTTCGTTAATACAAACTGAAATTCTCCTTGTTTGGTGTTTTCCATAAAATAACTTTCGTCACCTATAAAAATCATAGCTTTCTCTGGAACAACATTTCCTACGGTTTTTACTTTGAGAATAAAATCTTTGTTTTGTTCTGTTTGCAAATTTTTGTTTACCAACGTAAAAGCAAACGGCGCTGGCGGCAAAAACTGTTGTTTGTAATTTACCACACGATTCATACTTTCGGTAATTAGTTTTTGTTGCCCTGAAAGCATCAGAAACAAAACAAAAAATAAAGGAATTAATGCTAATGGCAGGAACTTTTTGTTCTTTTTAAAATCGATAGCATTAGAAAAAGGAATGGGTTGTAGTGAATTTGCCTTTTGGTTTATTGATGCCAAAAGTAATTCCGATTGGTTTTTGTCTTCTGATAATTGAAGAAAATTAGTCAGCTTATCATTCACTTCTGTGAAATGATTCCCAATAATTTTTGAAGCTTCGGTATAATCGATTCCTTTTTTGAGCTTGAATAATTGGAAAATTGGAAAGGCAATAAATCGCACCAGCAAAAATAACTGCACCAAAATAAATAGCGCAAACAAAAAGGTTCGTCCCGTAGGTTTTAACCAAAGGAAATATTCGATAAAACTCGTTGCAAAAAGATATAGTAATCCCAAACCAATAAAGAGAATGGTTCCACGCAACAACTCGTTAGTATAGAATTTCTTGATGAAATCTTCTAGCTTTTGGAATATGAGGTTTTTTGAATTCAAAATTACATTCGTTAAATTATAACTTATAAAGTTACAATTTTTGCTGAATATCAAAACATTAAAAAAAACTTTAGTATTTTTATAAGAAAATCATTTTACTATGAAATATTTATTAGCCTATTCAATTCCCATCATTAGTTTGTTAGGGATTCATTATCAAGGAGTTTTAAGTTATTCTGGCGTATTATTTGCTTTTGTATTAATCCCTTTTTTTGAGATAATACTTCCAACTAATGAAGATAATTATTCGGAAGAAAAAATTAAAAACCGTCTAAAAAACAAGTTGTTTGACTTTTTATTGTATTTAAACATTCCTATTGTATATGGAATCTTGTTTTTTACAATATGGAAAGTTACAAACAATCATTTAACCATGTTCGAACTTATAGGAACAACTTTGAGTCTTGGAATTGTCTTGGGTGCTAACGGGATAAACGTTGCGCATGAGTTAGGACATAGAGAAAAATTGTACGAAAGAATATTTGGAAAAATATTATTAGTTCCTTCCCATTATACCCACTTCTTTATAGAGCATAATCACGGTCATCATTTACATGTTTCAACCCCAAATGATCCATCAACAGCAAAATACAATCAAAGTTTGTACACATTCTGGTGGCAAACTGTTTCTGGAACTTACTTAAAAGCTTGGGAAATTCAGAAGAAATTAAACCAAATAGAGAACCGTCCGTTTTATTCTATAAAAAACGATATGTTTTGGTTTACCATAATTCAAATAAGTTATCTAGCATCAATCTATTTCTTCTTTGGATTTAATGGATTCTTACTAGCTTTATTTGCCGGTATTGTTGGTTTTTTATTACTAGAAACTATAAACTACATAGAGCATTATGGCTTAAAAAGAAATATACTTCCTTCTGGAAGGTTTGAACGAGTTTCTGAAAAACATTCCTGGAATTCTAATCATATTTTAGGAAGAATCATGTTATACGAGTTAACACGTCATAGTGATCATCATTTTAAATCTCAGAAAAAATATCAAATTTTAGAATATCATGATGTTTCGCCACAAATGCCATACGGCTATCCAACTAGTATGGTAATTTCATTTATTCCGCCTTTATGGTTTGCGGTAATGAATAAGAGGGTTCCTGTAGATATGAAATAGATTATTCGATTGCTAGATATTTAGATTATTCGAAAAATCAAATCATCGAAAAATTCAACAATCGATTTTGTATCTTTACCTCAAAATTTACTAAAATGTCTAAACAAGTTCGTGTGCGTTTTGCACCAAGTCCAACAGGAGCTTTGCATATAGGTGGTGTTCGTACTGCTTTATTTAATTATTTATTTGCCAAAAAACACAACGGTGTTTTCTATTTACGAATAGAAGATACAGATCAAAATCGTTTTGTTCCAGGTGCCGAAGAATATATACTAGAAGCATTAGAATGGTTGGGAATTTCTCCTGATGAAACTATAGGCAAAAACGAAAAATTTGGTCCATACAGACAGTCAGAAAGAAAAGATTTATACAAACAATATGCTGACCAATTGATACATTCTGGTTGGGCTTATTATGCGTTTGATACTCCTGAAAGTTTAGATACTTTACGAAAAACAACTGAAGCATCAGGAAATACTTTTATTTACAATCATACAGTTCGTGAAACATTAGACAATTCATTAACTAATTCTCCCGAAAAAGTAACTGAAAGAATTGCCGCTGGAGAAGATTTTGTAATTCGTTTTAAAACGCCAGTTAATGAAACGTTACATCTTACAGATATTATTCGTGGCGATATTAAGTTTGATACCAATTTGTTAGACGATAAAGTTTTATTTAAATCTGACGGAATGCCTACTTACCATTTGGCTAATATTGTAGATGATCATTTGATGGAAACTTCGCACGTAATTCGTGGTGAAGAATGGTTGCCATCTATGCCGTTACATGTTTTGTTGTACAGAGCATTTGGTTGGGAAGCTCCAGAATTTGCGCACTTACCATTGATACTAAAACCTATAGGAAACGGAAAATTATCGAAACGTGATGGCGAAAAATTAGGCTTTCCAGTATTTCCATTGCAATGGAAAACAGAAGAAGGAACTTCATTAGGATATAAAGAGAAAGGGTTTTTCCCAGAAGCTGTGATCAATTTCTTAGCCATGTTGGGTTGGAATGACGGAACCGAACAAGAACTTTTTTCGTTAGAAGAATTAGTACAAAAATTTGATTTGAACCGAATTCACAAAGCAGGAGCGAAGTTTGATCCTGAGAAAAACAAATGGTTTAATCATCAATATTTGGTTAAGAAAGAAGATAAAGCGTTGGCTGAATTATTCTTGCCAATAGTGGAATCAAACGGAATTACTTCAAATTTAGATTATGTAACTAAAGTGGTTGCATTAGTAAAAGAAAGAGCTCATTTTGTAAACGAACTTTGGGATTTATCAGATTATTTCTTTATAGCGCCAACAACTTATGACGAGAAAGCTACAAAAAACTGGAAAGATGAAACTCCTGAATTAATGAAACAATTAATTGTAGTTCTAAACATAATAGAAGATTTTACGGCAGCAAATATTGAAACCATTGTAAAAGATTGGATGACACAAAACGAAATAGGAATGGGAAAAGTCATGCAACCGTTCCGATTAAGTTTAGTAGGAAAAATGATGGGCCCACATTTGTTTGATATTGTAGAAATGATTGGAAAAGAAGAAACGATTAAAAGAATTGAAAAAGCAATAGCTAGTTTATAAAAAGAAAAAGCCTCTAAATAGAGGCTTTTTTATTACAAATTAATCAACAACTGTCCGCTTATAATTCCTAAGTTTCCTTTAAAATTACTATTGTTATTCTTCAGTTTTAACTCTTCGGTTTTATTCAAATTGTTTAAAAAATTATTCAAACCATATTGGTAATTAACAACGGCACGAATTCTTTTTGTTCCAGCAGAAATACCAATATAAGCATTTCCGTTTATTTTAGTAACATCAGTAATTTCTTTAGCCGTTAAAAAAGTTCCAACCACATTATTTAATTCGTATTTACTATCTATTTTTAGTTTGTCATTTACTTGCAAAACTGGCCCAAAATCGATAGAAACATGGTCTTTTATCAAATTATAACTCGCTAATAAACGAATTTGAACACCCATTGTTTTATAATCTACATCAACTTTGTTTAACAAAGGAGTAAGTGTTTCGACAGAAAAATGATTTTCAAAAAATTGCATTCCAAAAATTGCACTAAAATTATCATAGTAATTTCCTCTAACTGACAAACCACCTACCCAACCAGATTCAGGTTTTGTAACAAAATTTGAAGTTTTTAAAGATGTTTGAGTAATACCGCCCATTATACCAATACGATTTCCATCACGACGATTGTACTGTGCAAAAGTCATTACGTTAAATAGCAAAACAGAAAATAAAATTAATTTTTTCATTTTTTAAACATTTAATTTACACAAAAGTAATAATATTTGATAAGCACTTTGTAACTTTCAAGATAAAGTAACGTATAATCAATATAACAAACTAAAAATCACTACAAATGAGTACATTTTTTATTATTTTTCTTGTCATAGGACTATTTATCCTATTCTCTTCTTTTTTTACTGTAAAGCAACAAACGGCAGTTGTCATCGAACGTTTTGGGAAATTTACTGGAATCAGACAATCTGGTTTACAACTCAAATTACCTGTTATAGACAATATTGCGGGTCGTGTAAATCTTAAAATCCAACAATTGGATGTTATGATAGAAACACAAACTAAAGACAACGTTTTTATTAAAATGAAAGTTTCAGTTCAGTTTAAAGTAATTCCAGAACATGTTTATGAAGCTTTTTACAAACTAGAATATCCACACGATCAGATTACTGCTTATGTTTTTGATGTCGTGCGTGCAGAAGTACCAAAACTAATTCTAGATGACGTTTTTGTTCGCAAAGACGATGTTGCCATTGCTGTAAAACGAGAATTAAACGAAGCTATGACCACTTATGGTTACGACATTATAAATACTTTGGTTACCGATATTGATCCAGATATCCAGGTAAAAAATGCCATGAACCGTATCAATGCTGCCGAAAGAGAAAAAACTGCTGCCATGTTTGAGTCTGAAGCACAACGTATTCGTATTGTTGCCAAAGCCAAAGCGGAAGCGGAAAGTAAAAAATTACAAGGTCAAGGTATTGCAGACCAACGTCGCGAAATTGCGCGTGGATTAGTAGAAAGTGTAGAAGTTCTGAATCAAGTAGGAATCAATTCGCAAGAAGCATCGGCGCTTATCGTGATCACACAACATTATGATACGTTGCAAGCCATTGGTGCCGATACCAATTCGAATTTAATTTTATTGCCTAATTCGCCGCAAGCCGCAAGTGATATGCTAAATACCATGGTGACCAGTTTTGCTGCTACCAATATAATTGGAGAACAAATGAAAAAACAAACACCAAGAGTAAAATCTAAAAATCATACTTCAACAGATTATAATCCATCAGATACATCTGAAGCGAATGAAGTTAAAGAATAAGTTTTTATAAATTTTAGAAAAAGAGTTCAAGAAATTGGACTCTTTTTTTTGGGAACAGATATTATTACTTTTTAGGAACATTTGTCCTGCTGTCCGTTTCAATTTTTCAATTTTTTCAAAATCAAAAAGATTTTCACTTCCATCAGGGTTAAAATTCAAATTTTTGTTTCCAAAATCAGTAAAAATTAAAATAAAGCGATTTAAGAAACGTTTTTCTAATAAACGTAAAAATAATTTAACCATTTTTTTAAGTTTAATAAAATTAATTTATGAAGGTCACTTTTAATAATTAATAATTATCATTTATTAATTATCAATTGTAATTATCTATAATATAAAAATCTGCCCAAAAACAGATTATTGTCATAAAAACTACAATTTAAAAATGAGATCCGTTTAGGAATTCGAAAACGATAAAAATTTTATTCTGTTTTTTTATTTCTATTTTGTCTTCTATTTTTTCAAAATTAAAAAATATTTTTATTTGAGTAAAAATTCAATTTTTTGGCTCCAAAAAAATTAAAAATTAAAATAAAGCGATTTAAGAAACATTTTTTTAAGAAACACATAAACACCTTAACCGATTTTTTAAGTTTAATAAAACCGGTTTATGAAGGTTAGTTTTAATAATTATTAATTATCGTTTATTAATTATCAATTGCAATTATCTATAATATAAAAATCTGCTTGAAAGCAGATTTTGTATTTATAAAAACTATAGTTTAATATTTAGATTGATTTTAGCAATTCCAAAACATTTTCGTTTTTCTCGGAATTTTTCAATTCTAATAATTGTGGTTGAAAATTAGAAAAATTATGAGAATCGTTTTTTAAATTTTCTATAACTAAAATTCGAACAGAAGCCAATTGACTTTTTAAAGACATCGAATATAACTTTGTTATTTGTTCTATTTCGATATCTTTTGCTGCCACTTTATCAGAATGTTTCAAAACAAAATTAGCAAACAACAAAGCATTATTATCATTCTTGATGTTCTTAACAATTGTGTTGATTATCAAACTATAATTATCGATATTTTTTATGTTATCAATGATAGATTTTAAGATAATTTCGGCAGCAGTTGAATCTTTTTCTTTTACATATTTATTGATTTCTTTCAACATATTCATCAATAAATTCTCTTCTTTTTTGCCTTTTTCTTCCCAAGCATCTTTTAGTCCAACAGTTTTGTTAAACACTAATTTTGAAGCACTTGAGTCATTATCAACATTAAAATAACCCAATCGTTGAAACTGGAATTTATCATTCGATTGCGCATTGGCAAGGCTTGGTTCTACAAATCCTTTTGCAATTTCTAATGAGGTTTTGTTCATAAAATCGAGAAAGTTTTTCTCTTTGTGAGAATCTGGCGCTTCGTCAATAAATAATCTATCGTAAAGTCTAACTTCAGCTTCAATCGCATGAGAAATAGAAACCCAATGCAAGGTTCCAGCTACTTTTCGCTTACTTGCTTCGGTGCCACTTCCGCTTAAAGAATCAGTATCATAAGTCGCTTGAATTTCGATAATATTCCCATTTGAATCTTTGGTAACACTTTCTCCTTTAATAATATAACCGTTTTTTAAACGTACTTCGTTCCCTATGCTCAACCTAAAAAATTTAGCTGGAGCTTCTTCCAGAAAATCTTCTCTTTCTATATATAATTCACGAGAAAATGGCACTTTTCTGAAACCTGCACTTTCGTCTTCTTGATTATTTTCGGCTTCTAACCATTCTTCTTTTCCTTCAGGATAATTTGTAATGACCAACTTTACTGGATCTAAAACTGCCATCACTCTTGGTGTGGTTTTGTTTAAATCTTCGCGTAAACAAAACTCCAAAAGTGACACGTCAATCACGTTTTCACGTTTGGCAACGCCTATAGTTTCACAGAAATTTCTAATCGATTTTGCTGTATAACCACGACGACGTAAACCTGAAATTGTTGGCATTCTTGGATCATCCCAACTATTAACCAATTTATCCTCAACCAATTGCAATAGTTTTCGTTTGCTCATTACGGTGTAATTCAAATTCAAACGAGCAAACTCATATTGATTTGGACGTACTTTAGTGGCGTCATATATTTGATCCAAAAACCAGTTGTATAATTCGCGGTGCATCACAAATTCTAGCGTACAGATAGAGTGCGAAATTTGTTCGATATAATCACTTTCGCCATGTGCATAATCATACATTGGATAAATTTTCCAATCGTTTCCTGTTCTATGATGATGACGGTGCAAAACCCTGTACATCAAAGGATCACGCATAAGCATATTGGTAGAAGTCATATCAATTTTAGCTCTCAAAACATGGCTTCCTTCTGGAAAATCACCATTTTTCATTGCTTCAAATAAACTCAAATTTTCTTTAACCGAACGGTTTCTAAAAGGGCCATCAACACCTGGTTGTGTTGGCGTTCCTTTTTGCATTGCCATAGCCTCAGACGATTGACTGTCAACATACGCTTTCCCATTTTTAATCATCGCAACGGCCCAATCGTACAATTGTTGGAAATAGTCAGACGCATATCGTTCTTCTGCCCAATTGAAACCCAACCATTGTAAATCTTCTTTGATAGCATCTACATATTCTTGCTCTTCTTTGGCTGGATTTGTATCGTCAAAACGCAAATTTACTGGCGCATTGTACTTTAATCCCAATCCAAAATTAAGGCAAATAGATTTTGCATGACCAATATGTAAGTATCCATTTGGCTCTGGCGGAAAACGAAAGCGTAATTTATCTTGAGGAAAACCGCTTGCTAAACTGTCTTCTATGATTTGTTCTATAAAATGAAGTGATTTCTCTTCGGTTGACATAATTTTGTTTAATTTTAGCAAAGATAAATAAATGTTGGCTATTTGGTTAATCGTTGATTTGGTTATTTGATAAATGATGACTAAAAATCGAATATTTAAGTGATATTATCGAATAAACAAATTACAAATCCACAAATAAACTCAAAATGGGCATTATAAAACTAAAAAACATACGTACTTTTTCTTATCACGGCTGTTTGGTTGAAGAAGGTAAGATAGGTTCTGACTACAAGGTTGATTTAGAAATAAAAACCGATTTACGTCGTTCTTCGTTATCAGATGACTTGAAGGATACAGTCGATTATGTGCTTCTGAATCAGATTGTAGTCGAAGAAATGGCGATTCGTTCGCATTTATTAGAACATGTTGCCAATAGAATTATCACTAGAATCTTTGCAGAAATTGCTTCGGTTTCTCGAATTATTGTAGCAGTTTCTAAGCTAAATCCACCTATTGGTGGTGATGTTGAAGCAGTTACCATTGAAATGGAAGAATACAGAAATTAAAAAAATTACGAATTATAAATTACGAATTACGAATTTTTAAAAAAATTTGTAAACTCTACGACTTTGAAACTTTGAAACTTTAAAAAAATATTCTACATTTGCAATCCGCTAAATAAATGGCGTCGTGGCCGAGCGGCTAGGCTGGGCTCTGCAAAAGCTCCTACTCCGGTTCGAATCCGGACGATGCCTCTAAAACCTTCAAAGAAATTTGGAGGTTTTTTTATGGGAAATTTTTTAGAAAAAAATAGATAAATGTATTGTTCGAATCCGGAGGATAATCCTAGAACTTTCAAAGAAATTTGGAGGTTTTTTTTTATGGAAAATTTTTAGAAAAAATTAGATAAATGTATTGTTCGAATCCGCACAATACGTCAAGAAGAGATACAGAAATGTGTCTCTTTTTTTATTTCAACATTCTTTGTTCGTTATTCAAAATTCAAACTTTTTTAATGTTGAAAAACGAACGCTGAATAACGAATTTTGAAATAAAAAGCCAATTTTTAACGAGTTAAGTATTGTTTATAATTTAATAACTCATTAATAATTCTAATAAAACATACAATCTTATAATGAAAAGTAATTTTGAAAATAAAAACTATGATACTAAAAAGACTTAATGTAAAACTATTTACAATTACAATAATGTGTTTTGCTTCAAAAATGAGTGGGCAAATAACATTAGACAATACTTATCAAAACACAAACTCTCAAACAATAGGTGTTTTTCAGGGAATAACATTTAGAGAAGGTGGTTTTTCTAGTTTACAATATATACCCAATACCAATGGAACTGAATTTTGGACTGTGACTGATAGAGGTGTAAATATAGATGCAGCAACAGCAAATACAGGAGCAACAGCATCTGCACAATACCCTACTTGTATTCCTACTTATGATAAAATATATGCTTTTCCTAACTATGCTCCAAAAATAATGAGGTTAAAAATAGTTGGCAATGAAGTTCAGATCATGCAAATGATTACTATAAAAAGACCTAATGGAAGTGATGTTACGGGTTTATTAAATCCTACTGGCTTTGGTAGTACTGCTGCCGAAGTAGCTTCTACAAATGTAGTTACTGATTGTGTTAATTTTGATGCCAATACAGCTTCAAAAGATGCTTGGGGAATAGATTCTGAAGGAATAGATGTAGATTCTGAAGGAAATTTCTGGATAAGTGAAGAAGGTGGTCCAACCATTTGGAAAGTAAGTCCAAATGGTATTGTTTTAAAAAGATATACACCATATACACTAACCGAACCTGAAGATGTAGCTATAAATAGTTGTTTTGCTTTTAGAAGAAACAACAGAGGTTTTGAGGGAATAAGTATTGCGCCAAACGGGAAAGTATATGCTATTATACAAAGTCCAATGTATTATAAAAATGTTTCAGGCATCGTAGCAAGTGCTACTTTAGGAAATTCTAGAATTCATAGAATTTTAGAAATTGATCCTGCTACTAATACACAAAAAATGTATGCTTATGTAAACGATGGACAAATAGGAACATCAAATGATATAAGACCAAGAGATTTAAAAATTGGAGGTATTAAAGCTATTAACAATACTACTTTTTTAGTTATCGAACAGGGATTAAGAGGAGCACAAAACATTAAAAGATTATATAAAATAGATATTACTGGTGCTACTGAGGTTTTAAGCGGTATAGCGTATGGTACTAAAACATTAGAAGAGCTTGATTCTCCTGCAAACTTAACTAGTAACAGCATAACTCCTGTTACTAAAACTTTACAATTTGATTTACACGCCAATGGTTGGCCAACAACTATAGAAAAAGCGGAAGGAATTGCTATTATAGATGCTAATACAATCGTTTTATGTAATGATAATGATTACGGACAATATAGCCCTACTGAAAATGGAATTGCTACTGCAAACAACATAAACAGTTCGTTGTACAAATATACTTTAGCTGGTAGCAATGCGTTACAAAATTACATACCTAATAATAATGTTGTTTTATCTACTAATAATAATTTTACAGTTGAAAACAAAATACTTAAAGTATATCCAAATCCGTTTACAAATGAAATTACTATAGATAATTTACTAAATGAGCAGTCTTCTTTTTCTATTATAAATATAATGGGCCAAGAAGTGATGAGTGGAAAAATAAACTTTAATAAAATAAATGTAGAACAATTAAAATCTAGTATTTATATATTAAAAATGGATAACCAATTTATAAAAATTATAAAAAATTAAGCTGTATAGATTGTGCAAAAAGAAAACCCTTCAAATTACTTTGAAGGGTTTTCTTTTTATTAATTTTTTACTAGTCGTCATAACTTCGTGGTATATTTATTGGTAAAGTAAATGTGCTTTCAACCAGTTCTCCATCTTTTAAAGCTGGAGTCCATTTAGGGCTATTTTTAAGAATTTTTTTTATTTGATCTCCAACTCCATAACCAATATCTTTTTTGATATTAATATTTCCAAGACTTCCATCAATTTGTATTGTAAATTCTACAATAACCTTTCCACCAGGAAAATTAAACAGATTTGGAGTTCTAAAATTATCGTTGATATATTTATAAAATTGATTTAAACCACCAGGGTTTTTTTTGGAGGTACAATTTCGGTATTTAATGAATCTTTAGGTTTGTCTTTTAAATTAGAATTTTGTGAAAAACTAAAATTGTAAGACAT
>NZ_JBDTQE010000030.1:0-31736 GCF_039932285.1 Flavobacterium sp. | reverse complement strand
TCTATCATTCTTCTTTGTAAAGCTACATGAGTTTTTTGAGTCATAACCCTAAATAACTTCTCTATTTTAGGTAAATTTACATACGCAAATTCTTTATCTTTTTTTGAAATTAAAAGCACTTCACTGTCTTCCAACGCTTCAATAAAAAGTTGCGATGGTATTTCGTTAGTAAAACTATCAATGTCAGTAATCCACCAATTTTCAATGGCGAAATATAGCACTTGTTCAAAACCATTGGTGTCAATATGGAATACTCTAAAAAGTCCTTTTGTAACAAAACCTTCAAATTTGCAAGTTTCACTTTCTCGTAATAAAAATTCTTTTTTTTTGATAGTTTTGCTTTGAAACAAACTGCAAAAATCTGTCAATTCCTTTTGTGAAAGTGAGATGTGTTTTGATATGTTCTGCTTTAAAATTTCTGTCATTTTTGTAGTTTCGCGATAAAATTGCCACTAACATATCGCTTTCTCTATTACATATCACTTAACTTGCTGATTTTAAAATCATTTTTAATCTATAAATCAGTGGCGAACTTCTAAAACTCTACTCAAAACTTTGCATGGTTACCAAGTTAGAATAAGTTCCGTTTATTGCTAAAAGCTCTGTATGTGTTCCTTGTTCTACAATTTCTCCTTTTTTCATCACAATAATGTTATCTGCTTTTTGAATCGTAGATAATCTGTGTGCAATCACAATAGAGGTTCTGTTTTGCATCATGTTTTCTAATGCAATTTGAACAAATTTTTCACTTTCGGTGTCTAATGCTGAGGTTGCTTCGTCGAGAATCATGATTGGAGGGTTTTTCAATACCGCACGAGCGATTGACAAACGTTGTTTTTGTCCGCCAGAAAGTTTGTTTCCTGCATCGCCAATATTGGTTTCAATTCCGTTTGGCAAATTCATGACAAACTCATAAGCATTTGCAATTTTTAGTGCTTCAATCACTTCATCATCGGTAGCATTTTCTTTACCAAGAAGAATGTTGTTTTTTATAGTATCGTTAAAAAGAATTGAATCTTGCGTTACCAATCCCATCAAACCACGAAGCGATTCGAGTTTCATGTCTTTTATGTCAATACCATCAATATTTATAGTTCCTTCATTTACATCGTAAAAACGAGTTAATAAATTAGCAATTGTACTTTTCCCTGAACCAGATTGCCCAACCAAAGCAATAGTTTTTCCTTTTGGAACTGTAATTGAAAAATTCTTTAAAACATTTTCTTCCTCATAACGAAAGTTGATGTTTTTGATTTCAATTTTGTCTTCAAAAGTGTTTTTATCAAGTGCATTTTCTTTATTTGTTATGGTGTTTTCAGTTTCTAAAACTTCAAAAACACGTTGTGCTGCGGCCAATCCATTCTTTACAGCATAAGACGCTTTAGATATCGATTTTGCAGGTGTGAGAATATTGTAAGCCAGTAACATATAGACTAAAAATAAAGAACCTTCTAATGTTTTGTCTACTAAAACCAAGTTTCCACCATACCAAAGTAAAACTGCAATGGTGACGATTCCCATAAACTCACTCATGGGTGAAGCCAAGTTGTTTTTGTTTCCAATACTATTACTCAATTTCAAAAGATTATTTACAGAACCGTAAAACTTATTTTTAAAAGTTGGCTCTGCATTGTAACTTTTTACAACTTTTAAACCACTTAAACTTTCTTCCACTATAGAAATTAAATAACCACTTTCTTCTTGTGCTCGAACGGATTTCGATTTTAAATTTTTACCTATTCTGGAAATAATATAACCAGATATGGGAATAAATATAAAAACAAATAGCGTCAATTTGATACTAATGTTAAACATGGCAATTATTGCAAATACTATGGTTAAAGGTTCTTTGACTATCAATTCTAGAATAGAAAAAAAAGAGTTTTGTACTTCTCCAACATCTCCCAACATTCTAGCCATTACATCTCCTTTTCTTTTTTCAGAATAATAAGAAATGGGTAAGCTAATGATTTTGTCATACATGGTTTTTCTTAAATCACGAAGTACTCCGTTTTTAAGGTGCATAATGTGATAAGAAGCCAAATAGTTGAATAAATTCTTAAATAAAAATGTCACAATAACCAGAAATACAGCAAGTAATAAAGAATATTGAGGTCCGTGTTCTTTGTTTAGAATAGAAATTTGGTAAAATAATAATTCCTTACCATAGCTTACGCTATTGGCAATGCCCGTATATACTGGTTTAGGAAGAATAATAATACTGTCTGTTTTTTTGAATAATACTTCCAGTAAAGGAAACATCGTAATCATTGAAACCGTACTAAATAAGGCATACAAAATATTATAAGTCACATTCCAAAAGATGTGTGATTTATAAGGCTTTGTGTATGGAATTAATTTTACAAGATTTGTATCCATTAGTTTAGGTTCATTGAAACAATGATGTTTTTTATTTTGTTATCTAAATGAGTTTCAGCTTCGGGAACTTCCGAAACGTTTTGTATAGCACAATTTACACTAAAATAAAATTTAATTTTAGGTTCGGTTCCGCTTGGTCTTGCACAAATTTTACTTCCGTCTTCAAGATAGTAAATTAATACATTCGATTTCGGAATGTTTAATGGTTCTATATCATCGGTAAATAAATTTTTTGCTGTCGAATTTTGGTAATCTTCAATAAATACCACACGTTCGCCGTTTATTTCTTTCAATGGATTTTCACGCAAATCGATCATCATTTGTTTAATCTCGTTAGAACCTTCTATTCCTTTTTTGGTTATAGAAATTAAATGTTCTTTATAAAAACCAAAATCGACATACATTTGAAGCAATTCTTGGTATAACGAGCTTCCTTTCTCTTTGGCTTGAGCAGCAATTTCGCAAACTAAAAGTGTAGCGGCCACAGCATCTTTGTCACGAACAGCATCACCCACCATAAATCCGAAACTTTCTTCGCCACCACCTATAAATTTCTGATTTGGAAAATCCTTAATCATTTTGGCAATCCATTTAAAACCTGTCAATCCCACCTTACATTCCACATAATAAGCAGAAGCTAATTCGAGCATCATAGGTGTAGAAACTATGGTTGAACCTATAAATTCTGATCCAGTAATTTTGTTTTGTTTTTTCCATTGTTGCAACAAAAAGTGTGTCATAACAACCATCGTTTGATTTCCGTTTAGTAAAATCAGTTCGCCTTCGGTATTTCTGACGGCAACACCTAATCTGTCCGAATCGGGATCAGTTCCAACTACAATATCAGCATTTGTTTTATCGGCTAGTGCTAGCGCCATAGTTAGTGCTTCTGGTTCTTCAGGATTTGGCGATTTTACAGTTGGAAAATTCCCATCAGGAATAGCTTGTTCGGGAACAATTTGTACATTTTTGTATCCAGCTTTTTCTAAAACATCAGGAATCAATTTTATCGAAGTTCCGTGTAAAGAAGTAAAAACAATTTTTAAATTTTCTTTGGCTGTTGCCGATGTATTAAAACTAGCATTTTCGATAGTCGAACTAATAAAAGCTTCATCAATTTTTATATCAATATATTCAATTAAGTTTTCGTTGGCTTCAAATTTAATTTGGTCATAATTCAATGCATCAATTACTTGAATAATCTCATTATCCTGTGGCGGAACAAGTTGTCCTCCGTCTTCCCAATATACTTTGTATCCATTATATTCTGGCGGATTATGAGAAGCTGTAAGCACAATTCCGGCTTTGCAACCCAAATATTTTACAGCAAAAGACAACTCAGGCGTAGGCCTCATGTCCGAAAACAAGAAAACTTTAATCCCATTTGCCGAAAAAACATTAGCCACCACTTTTGCAAGCGTATCACTATTATGGCGACAATCGTAAGCAATCGCTACTTTTATTTCTTGGTTCGGGAACGATTTGTGTAAATAATCCGATAAACCTTGTGTATTTTTTCCCAACGTATATTGGTTAATTCTGTTGGTTCCAACACCCATAATGCCTCGCATTCCCCCAGTTCCGAACTCGAGATTCTTATAAAAACTATCTTCTAATTCTTTAGGAGAAGAAGTCATCATTTCTTTAATTGCATCTTGTGTTTTACTGTCAAACGTTGGCGTAAGCCAAATATTTACTGCGTCTAATATATTTTGAGGTATGTACATTTTCTTTTCTTTTAGGAGCTAATCCAGCTTTTCACTTCAATCTTTTCTTTTTTAAAGAAAAAAAGAAAAGGATTTCCGCTTCAATCTGGGCTAGTAGTCGTATAATTGAAACTTAACTTTATAAATTTATTTCTGTCGATACTTTGTATCTTTCTTCGTTGTTTTTTGTTCTCAAAATAATTTCTCCAAGAAAACCTGCAAGAAAAAATTGAGTTCCAATAATCATCGTGGTCAACGCTATGTAAAACCAAGGATTATCAGTTACTAATATGGTTTCGTGATGCAAATAAAATAGTTTTATTAGTTTAGAAACGCCAATGTAACCTGCTGATAAAAAACCTATTAGAAACATAACTGTTCCTAAAGCACCAAAAAGATGCATGGGTCTTTTTCCAAATTTAGATAAAAACCAAATTGTAATCAAATCTAGAAAACCGTTTACAAAGCGACTCATTCCAAATTTAGATTCGCCATATTTTCTAGCTTGGTGAATTACAACTTTTTCGCCAATTTTACTAAAACCTGCATTTTTTGCTAAAACAGGAATATAACGGTGCATTTCGCCCGAAACTTCTATGTTTTTTATAACCGTATTTTTGTATGCTTTCAATCCGCAATTAAAATCATTGAGTTGCACACCAGAAGTTTTTCTGGCTGCAGCATTAAATAATTTTGAAGGTAAATTTTTAGTCACAGCATTGTCGTAACGCTTCTTTTTCCAACCTGAAACCAAGTCGTAATTGTCATTTACAATCATATTATATAATCCAGGAATTTCGTCGGGACTGTCTTGCAAATCGGCATCCATAGTGATAATAACATCACCTTGTGCTTTTGCAAAACCAGCATGTAGAGCTTGAGATTTTCCGTAGTTTCTTAAAAAACGAATACCTTTTATATGTGAATTTCTGCTAGACAATTGGTTTATTGTTTCCCAGGAATCATCGGTGCTTCCATCATCTATAAAAATAACCTCATAAGAGAAATTATTCTCAAGCATGACTTTTTCAATCCATGAAGTTAATTCTGGTAACGATTCTTGTTCGTTCAGTAATGGGATTATGATAGATATTTTCACTATTGTGGTAATGCTGATTTAGATTTAAAAAAGGCTGAAAGTATTAGGCCAAATATGGCACTAATTAATATACTGAAAAGTGATCCTTGCAATAATTTGAACACTGAAAACTGGTCATTTTCTTCCAAAGATTTTATAGTATCATTAATTGCTGATGCTGGTGTATTAAATTTTTGTAGCATTTCAACAGTATATTTCATTGTTAATTCTTTGATAGTAGCTTTCGCCGCAGGATCAATAAAGTTAAACAAAATGATATTGAAAGCAACCGAAATAAAAATCCCTATCACTGCCGAAATAAAATATGTAGTAAAAGCATCTTTAAAAGTTAAGCTTCCCATAAATTCTTTTCTAGTTTTTGACAATAAAACAATACCAATAATTATGTACATAGCAATGCTTAAAAAGCCAAGCCATACCGAAGTAAATAATTTTAAATCAATAACATATATTAAGGTTGTTATAAGTACAGAAAGTAAACCAGTTATTATTCCGTATGTAATTCCGTTCTTTTTGACTATTTCATTCATGGTTAATTTCAGTTTAAATTAATTTACAAATATATGAATTATACAACACATACAATTAGTTACTTTAAATGAAAAAAAGTTACACAATAATTTGATTTATAAAAATTAGTTGTACATTTGCACTCTGAAATAAATAAAATTATAAACAAAAAGTTGTGTTGCGTTTATACCTTTTTTAATAAAAGCAGCAAAATAAAACACAGCCATCAATAAAAAGATTACCATGAAAAAAGGAGTTCACCCAGAAAATTACAGATTAGTTGCATTTAAAGACATGTCTAATGAAGATGTTTTTATCTCAAAATCTACAGTAGAAACTAAAGAAACAATCACACACGAAGGTGTTGAATATCCAGTATTTAAAATGGAGATTTCTAGAACTTCTCACCCTTTTTACACAGGTAAATCTAAACTTATTGATACTGCAGGACGTATCGATAAATTTAAAACTAAATATGCTAAACACGTTAAATAATAACTTGTTTGTAGTTATAAAAAAAAACCTTCCAATTCGGAAGGTTTTTTTTAGGGCTATTTTTTGAAAATATAATGTTCCATTTTTATAGAAGTATAATAAAAGGGATAAGTTAATTATGGTAGTTATAATAAATTGTAAATAGAAAAGAGGAGAGATATTTTTCGTATTTATAAAAAAGGAGATTAAATAAAAAAGCTAAAATTCCAGAAATCTAGAATTAACATTGTAAAAATTTATAATGGAATTCGATAATTAATATATTTTGTCCTGTGACAAAAAACATTAAATGAAAAAGGTAGTATAAAATATTATACTACCTTTTTCATTTAATAAATAGGTTTATACTATTTTGAATTTAATTTTTAATGATTCTATTTATTACTATTCCTTCTTCGGAAATAATTTTAAATATATATGTACCATTACTTAAATTACTAATGTCAATTTTATTTGAATTATTATTTAGTTTGCTACTACTAACTAATCTTCCAACAGAATCTATTATTTCTAAATTAGTAAAATTTGAAAAATTATACTCTATTGTAATAATGTTTTTTGCAGGATTAGGATAGATATTAATTTTTGAATTAATAAAAAAAGTAGTATTTGCTAATACTCCATAACTGGCTTTAACAGATAATTGTTTTACTGTACCACTACAAGGGTCTCCAAAAACAGTGTTTGTAGCTGCAATAGTGAATGAATTATTGCCTAATGCTAATGCTTCAACTTTAGATTTACTAGTGTTAGAATGACAGCCTGAAATAGCTAAATCATTTGTGGCACAAGAACCAGATGGTGTGCCATAACTTGCAAAATCTATCGAAGTAATTACTTGTCCAACAGGAGCAGTTAGAGTTAAATTTTGATTTTCATTTACAGTACCACAAATTGTTTGCGAATTAGTGCTGATAGAAATAATAAAAGAAAAGATAATAAAATAATAATTTTTTTTCATTGTTTGAATTTTCAGGTTTTTTTAAAATGGGTGCAAAAGTAGTTGTTCTTAATATAATAACAGGAGTTTTTTATGTTAAGAAAAGATTAATACTTATAATAAAACCTAATTTTAGTAATTCTAAAAACCGTTTCGCTATATTGTTCTAAAAATTCAAATTTATTTCTTCCAGGTTCTTGTAAACTAATAATATTTTTAGCAGAAATTTCGAAGTACATTTTTTCGCTTTCAAACATAAATCGCTCACCGTTATTTCTATAAGCCGAACGAATAAGGACAAATTCAGATAAATTCCAAGTAATAAAATCAGGATTATTCTCTTCTGATTGACAATACAAACCTTCTGTTATTTCGGTTTTACAACCATAATATTTTTCGATATTTTCGAAAAAATGAATTATTTTCTGATTTGTTTCTTCTGAAGTCATATTGTAAAGATATAATTTTTTGCAAAAAAAAATCGTTTCAAATTTTGAAACGATTTCTGTTATAACTTATAATCTAATTCCTGGCGGAAGTAATTCTTTATACACTGGATTTTTCTTAAAAAACAATACAATTTTAGGTAAAATAGGAACTACTTTTAGCTTTCGTTCGATAGCGATTGACATAATTTTTTTTAATAAATCGGAAATAAAATCCTCATCAGTAAAATTTTCAGGAGTATTCAAACGAGTTAAAAATATCTTTTTTTCCTGAAAAGAATATTCAACTGAAATTAATTGTCCATTTAATGTGGTTTCAAATTGCCTAGAAAACGTATTGTCTTTAATTTCCATATTTTAAAAAAATATAATATTAACTATACATGCAAGTCAATAAAAATGAATTATTTTTATACAAAAATAGGAAAAATAAACCGTTTTTGCTAAATTAATGTTAAGTAATGAGTAAAGTTCATATATATTTTATGCCAGGTTTGGCAGCAAGTTCTTCAATATTTGAAAAAATAAAATTGCCCGTAGATGTTTTTGAAATCCATTTGCTGGATTGGATAATGCCTGAAAAGTCCGAAACTTTGACGGAGTATGCTGAGCGTATGTCGAAATTTGTAAAACATGACAAAGCGGTTCTAATTGGCGTTTCTTTTGGTGGAATTTTAGTCCAAGAAATGGCCCAGTTTTTGGACTTAAGAAAAATAATTATTATTTCGAGTGTGAAATCTAATAAGGAATTGCCAAGCCGAATGAAAATAGCTAAAACTACTAAAGCATATAAACTAATTCCTACGAGTTTACTTGCGAATGTAGAAACGCTTACAAAATATGCTTTTGGAACAATGATTAAAGAAAGATTGAAGTTGTATAAAAAATATCTAACCATGAAGGATAAAGCTTATTTAGACTGGGCTATAGAACAAGTGGTGTGTTGGGAAAGAACGATTGCAGATAAGAATGTAATTCACATTCATGGAGACAACGATAGCGTTTTTCCGGTTCAGAATATTAAGGAATATATAAATGTAAATGCAGGAACACATATCATGATTGTAAACAGATACAAATGGTTTAACGAGAATTTACCAGATATAATTCTGAAATAAAAGATTTATATTAATACTTTTACTTTTTACAGACAAAACATGAAAATTATAAAAAAGATAGTAATTGTTTTTACAATTATTTTAGCAAGCGGATTTCTAATTTTTGCAACAACATATAACAGAAACTCAAGTGTTGGAATAAATAATCATTTTCTAAATGAAATAGATTTTGCTGGAGAAAAAACACCTTTAAATATTTATGATGTCCGTGAGCGAATGGATAGAGAATTGCTAATAAATGAAAATTTGCATTCATCAACAATACTTATATTAAAAAGAGCGAATAAAGCTTTCCCAATTATCGAACCTATTTTGGCAAAATATAACGTTCCAGATGATTTTAAATATTTAGCTGTTATAGAAAGTTCTCTTGTTAATGCAGTTTCTCCTGCTGGAGCACGTGGTGTTTGGCAATTTATGCCTGAAACAGCTCGTGAAAAAGGAATAGAAGTTTCTGAAACTGTAGACGAACGCTATCATCTAGAAAAATCAACTGAAGCTGCATGTAAATATTTACTTTTGGCCAAAGAAAAATTAGGGTCTTGGACGCTTGCTGCTGCATCATACAACGGAGGAATGTCCGGAGTATCAAGCCAAATGGGTTTTCAACAAGTGGATAATTACTATGACTTGTTGTTGAATGACGAAACTTCTAGGTATGTTTTTAGGATTTTAGCATTAAAAGAAATTATGAAAAATCCAATTTTGTATGGTTTTAATATTCAAAAAGAAGAATTATATGTTAACCTTCCTACTCGACAAATAGAAGTAGATAGCACAATAGCTAATCTTGCCACTTTTGCAAAAACACAAGGAATTAACTATAAGATTTTGAAATATTATAATCCTTGGTTACGTGATAAAAAATTAGATAACCCTGCGAAAAAGAAATACAAAATAGAAATACCTATCGAAGGTTACTGAAAAAATAAATTTATGAAAAGTATGACAATAATAATATCATTAATAATAATTGGTTTATTAGCAGGAGCTCTTAGCGGTTTAGTTGGCGTAGGCGGAGGAATTATAATGGTACCACTTTTGGTTTTGTTTCTAGGATTCAACCAATTTCAGGCACAAGGTACAAGTTTAGCGGTGTTATTGGTTCCAACTACAGCTATAGCAGTTTTTAATTATTATAAACAGGGTTATGTTAACTGGAAATTTGCACTTATAATTGCGGTGTTTTTTCTTGTAGGTAGTTTTTTTGGAAGTAAATTAGCATTAAGTTTAGATCAAAAAATGCTAAAAAAAGTATTTAGTATTGTGCTTATAATTATTGCAGGAAAAATGCTGTTAGAAAAATAATTAATTTGTAGATAATTGTTCTTTCGAGATATTTTTCTCAATAAGCAAACTTCCTAAACCTTCTCTAAAATTATTATAGTTCATCGTATAAGCTTTTACATAAGAGCTTTTATTGTCTGGTTGTGCGCCGCCACGTTTTATATTAATTACTTTTAATTTTTCGTCTAAAAAGTAGGAAGTAGGAAAACCTAGAGTATGTTTTAAATTGGCAACAATACTTGCGTCGTTTTTATATGATTCGTTCGCATAGCAAACAGTTATGTTGTGATTAAATTTTCTAGCGATTTTCTTAACAGTATGTTTTTTGTCCCAAAAAAGAATGACAAATTGCACATCATTAGCATATTTTTGAGCTAATTTATTTAGTGCAGGAATTTCCCCTTTACTAGGAATACACCAAGAAGCATAAGTTAAAATGAATATTGGTTTATTAAAAGAACTTAATTTTATTTTCTTTTTATCAAAACTTTTAATTGTATAGTCTTCAAAATCAGTTCCTATTAAGTGATTTGAAACCAAAGAATCAAACAAAATTTGACCTTTTTCTGAATCATTATTTTCAAAAGCTTGATTGCTCTCAAGGTTGTATTTTTTTATGTTCGTTTTTATAACATAATTAAAACTATTCTTATTTTCCTGACAATTTGCAGAAAAGATAAAAATAAAACTTAGTATTGTTATATGTAGAATTTTCATACTTTTAATTTTTGGATCGTAAAGGTATAAAGTTATGTTGCTGATAATCAATATAATCGATTAAAAGTATAAAAACTCGACCAGAAACCTAAAAAGCACAAAAAAAACCACGCTAAGTAGCGTGGTTTCTGATATATTTAACAAATGTTAAATCTTTTTCATCTGATCTTTCATCATCTTTATTTGATCTTTTAGCATATTCTGCTTGTCTAATTTTTTAACTTCAGTTAATAAATTTGTAGCTTCAATTTTACGTCTTCTGCTCAAAGCAATTCCTGCCAAATTCAGTTTTGCAAGTGCTAAATCCTGATCCATATTTAAACCTAAGCTAATCGCTTTCTTAAAATATTTCTCTGCTTGAATTAAATTTGTTTGTGAAAGCATTAATCCGTGCAAATAATTAAAATAACCTTGTTGTTTTTGTACTAAAGCCGTTTCTGGATTTTTAATCTTATCTAACCAACTTTTTGCACCATCAAAATCTTGTTTTCTTAGTTTTAAGAAAGCCAAAAGGATAAATTCGTTTTTAAAATATAAGAAAATAGGAAGAGCAGACAATAAAATAAGAAAAATGCCATTTCCAATATTTCCTTCTGTAAATTGCCAAATACCAGTAAATATAATCAGAGCAGCTATTACAAGCTTAATATTTCTATGAAACATAGTAGTGTTTTTATAATGAATGGCAAATATAGTAAAACAATTAAATATTTTTTATAAAACCACTTGCAAGAAAAAAAAATCATTGTATATTTGCACTCGGTTTGAAAGAAACCTACAACAAGATATTTATACAAGAATTTAAAGATACACAAAATGAGCAAAAGAACGTTCCAACCATCGAAAAGAAAAAGAAGAAACAAACACGGATTCATGGACAGAATGGCTTCTGCAAATGGAAGAAAAGTTTTGGCTCGTCGTCGTGCTAAAGGAAGACATAAATTGACTGTTTCTTGCGAACCAAGACACAAAAAATAATGATTTAACAATCAATATAAAGCCGTTACTTTTATTAGTAGCGGCTTTTTTTTAAACCTGTTCATAAATATTAATAAATTTTTGAAGCTATTTCCCGCTATTCACTTCAATCTTTTTATTTTTAAAGAAAAAACAAAAAGGATTTCCGTTTCTATCTGGGCTAGGGCTAATTATTTAGAATTCAACACACAACTAACTACAACTACACAATGCCAAAAGACAATTCAATAAAATCGGTTTTAATTATAGGTTCAGGACCAATCGTAATCGGGCAAGCCTGCGAATTTGATTATGCAGGATCACAATCGGCACGTTCTATTCGTGAAGAAGGAATTGAAGTAATTCTTATCAATTCCAATCCGGCAACCATCATGACCGATCCAAGTATGGCGGACCATGTATATTTGTTACCACTCACGACCAAATCTATCATTCAAATCCTAAAAGAACATCCACAAATTGATGCAGTTTTGCCAACAATGGGTGGGCAAACTGCCTTAAACCTTTGTTTAGAAGCTGACGAGAAAGGAATTTGGGAAGATTTTAATGTAAGACTAATTGGTGTCGATGTAAATGCTATCGAAATTACCGAAGACCGAGAAAAATTTAAACAATTGCTCAAAAAAATAAATATTCCTTCGGCTCCTGCTGAAATTTGTACTTCTTTTCTTCGTGGAAAAGAAATTGCACAGGAATTTGGTTTTCCGTTAGTAATTCGTCCTTCATTTACATTAGGAGGAACAGGAGCAGCGATTGTTTACAAAAAAGAAGATTTTGACGAAAAACTAACCTACGGATTAGAAATGTCACCTATTCACGAAGTACTTATAGACAAAGCATTAATGGGTTGGAAAGAATATGAATTAGAATTACTTCGTGATAAAAATGACAACGTAGTCATTATTTGTACAATCGAAAATATGGATCCAATGGGGATTCATACAGGAGATTCAATTACAGTAGCGCCAGCGATGACTTTGTCAGACACGACATTTCAAAAAATGCGTGATATGGCTATTTTGATGATGCGAAGTATCGGTAATTTTGCAGGAGGTTGTAATGTGCAATTTGCCGTTTCGCCAGACGATAAAGAAGATATTGTAGCTATCGAAATAAACCCTCGTGTGTCACGTTCATCAGCATTAGCATCTAAAGCAACTGGTTATCCAATTGCAAAAATTGCTTCAAAACTAGCTTTGGGTTATCATTTAGATGAACTTCAAAATCAAATTACAAAATCTACTTCAGCACTTTTCGAGCCGACTTTAGATTATGTGATTGTAAAAATTCCTCGTTGGAATTTCGATAAATTTGAAGGAGCCGACCGAACTTTAGGACTTCAAATGAAATCGGTTGGAGAAGTTATGGGAATTGGACGTTCGTTTCAAGAAGCTTTGCACAAAGCAACACAATCGCTTGAAATTAAAAGAAATGGGTTGGGAGCAGACGGAAAAGGATATAAAAATTACGAACAGATTATCGACAAACTAACGCATGCTAGTTGGGATCGCGTTTTTGTAATTTATGATGCTATTGCTTTAGGAATTCCACTTTCTAGAATTCATGAAATAACCAAAATCGACATGTGGTTCTTGAAACAATATGAAGAATTATTTCAATTAGAAAAAGAAATTTCTAACTTTAAAATTGATACTTTACCCAAAGATTTATTACTTGAAGCAAAGCAAAAAGGATACGGCGATAGACAAATAGCACACATGTTGGGGTGTTTGGAAAGTCAGGTTTATAAGCTTCGGGAAGATCAAAACATCAATCGAGTTTATAAATTAGTAGATACCTGTGCCGCCGAATTTAAAGCATTAACACCTTATTATTACTCTACTTTTGAAGCCGAAATAGAGAAGCCAAACGGCGAAAAATATGTTCATAACGAAAGTATTGTAACCGATAAAAAGAAAGTTGTCGTTTTGGGTTCAGGTCCAAACAGAATTGGACAAGGTATAGAATTTGATTATTCTTGTGTTCACGGCGTTTTAGCCGCCAAAGAATGTGGTTACGAAACAATCATGATCAATTGTAACCCAGAAACCGTTTCTACCGATTTTGATACGGCTGATAAATTGTATTTTGAACCCGTTTTTTGGGAACATATTTATGATATTATCCGACATGAAAAACCAGAAGGCGTAATTGTTCAATTGGGAGGACAGACCGCTTTAAAATTAGCAGAGAAATTATCAAAATACGGAATTAAAATTCTTGGAACTTCGTTTGATGCTTTAGATTTAGCCGAAGATAGAGGTCGTTTTTCAGAATTATTAACAGAACTTAAAATTCCGTTTCCACAATTTGGAATTGCTGAAAATGCAGATCAAGCAAGCGCTTTGGCTGATGTTTTAGATTTTCCATTATTGGTTCGTCCATCGTATGTATTAGGAGGGCAAGGAATGAAAATTGTTATAAACAAACAAGAACTAGAAGAGCATGTAATCGATTTATTGAAAAATATTCCAGGTAATAAATTGTTGCTGGATCATTATCTTGATGGTGCAATTGAAGCAGAAGCCGATGCTATTTGCGATGGTGAAAATGTTTATATCATTGGAATTATGGAACACATCGAACCTTGCGGAATACATTCAGGGGATTCCAACGCAACTTTGCCACCATTTAATTTGGGTGAATTTGTAATGCAACAAATAAAAGACCATACCAAGAAAATTGCTTTAGCCTTGCGAACAGTTGGTTTAATTAACATTCAATTTGCTATAAAAGATGATATTGTTTATATAATTGAAGCCAACCCAAGAGCATCGAGAACGGTTCCGTTTATTGCAAAAGCTTATGGCGAACCTTATGTGAATTATGCCACAAAAGTAATGTTGGGACACAATAAAGTAACCGATTTTACCTTTAATCCTCAGCTTAAAGGTTACGCCATTAAACAACCTGTCTTTTCTTTTGGTAAATTCCAGAATGTGAACAAAGCCCTTGGTCCTGAAATGAAATCTACGGGAGAAAGCATTTTGTTTATTGATGATTTAAAAGACGATCAGTTTTATGAATTGTACAGTAGAAGAAAAATGTATTTGAGTAAATAGATTTTTTAAATGATTTTACTTTTGATAAAACCAAAAAGTCCTTAATAACAGTTATACAAGTTATTTATAAACACCCCAAAGAAGAGTTTGATGATACATCAAGCTCTTTTTTTTGTTTTAAAATTTTACCTAATTATACATTAATGGAAGGATATATTGTAACAATACACTTTGTACTGTTAAAAAAAACAAAACAAATGTCGATTTTCCATAATTCATGTTGATAATCATTACTAGCAGCCTGCAAAATCAATATACTTTTGAAGTGTTGAACAATGATAGTATAAAAAGCAAAGATTAAACCTAAACAAAATAATTTTTTTTAATTCAATTAATTACTGCTTTTTTTAACATTGAAATTACAGTTTTACAACAATAAAATTAGAACTAACCAATAAACCAACCCATTATGAAACCACAAAAAATACCCGTCACAATTCGCTAGTTTAAAATATACAACTAGCTAACCCAAAAACCAACAAAAGGCGCAACCCGAAAAGCCTAATATAGAGTAGGGAAAATTAATAAATTATATTATGAAAATATTTAAATTGAAATATTTAGCATTTGCTTTGATAATTTTATTACAATGGTCTTGCCAAAATGAAGAAGTTACAAAAAGTAATTCAGTAGCAATTGATACTCAAAACCAATTTTCAGACAAAATTTGTGCATCGCAAGAATTATTAGAACAACAACTTAAAGACGATCCGGCTATGGCTACCAGAATGAATGAAATTGAAGCATTTACTAAAAATTATATAAAAAATAATCCTAATGCTGAACTATTAGCAGGAAATCTTGTTATCCCTGTACAGGTTAATGTTTTGTATAATAATAGTGCTGAAAATGTGTCTTGGAATCAAATACAATCACAAATAGATGTATTAAACAAAGATTTTAAAGCTTTAAATACTGATTATAATACTGTACCTGCTTTCTTCCAGTCAAAACGAGCTAATATTGGTATTACTTTTACTTTAAATCCCACCATACAAAGAAAGTTAACAACAAATACAACCTGGCCTTCTGGTTATACAATGATGCGAACAGACACAGGCGGTATAGCTACAAAAGAACCATCAAAAAATTTGAATATTTATGTATGTGATCTTACTATAAATGGTTTAGCAACAAGTCCAGGTGCCGCAGGAAATCCATTAGATGGAGTTGTAATAGATTACCAACAGTTTGGTACATTGGGCTCAGCAACAGCTGGTAATTTAGGCAGAACAGGTTCGCATGAAGTAGGACATTGGATGGGTTTGAAGCACATTTGGGGTGATGCAAATTGTGGTGACGATTCAGTAGCAGATACACCTGTTCATAACTCACCTAACTATGGTAATCCAATTTACCCACATTATAGTACATGCGCAGGGACTCCTATAGAAATGACTATGAACTACATGGATTATACAGGAAATAATAGATATATGTTTTCACTGGGTCAAAAGACTAAGATAGATGCTACTTTTGCAGTTGGTGGTCCGAGAGCGTCTTTTAGAAATTAGTTTATTCAGCAAAATTTGTTAATAATAAAAGTGGTGTTTTGGTAAAAAACCGACTCAATTTTTTTTGAGTCGGTTTTAGTCATAAATAATGATGTTGCTTTTACTGTAATTTTTTTTATACTTTAGTTACTAAATTCAGTACTATGAAACAATTTGTTTTTCTATTTATTTTACTCTTTACAGACACTAGTTTTTCGCAAGAAAAAATTAATTTACTGAAAGTAGATAGCTTATTGTTGGTTTTAAACGATGAAACCCGAGACATTTACAAAATAAATACTTACCAATCCATTTGTGAAGAATACTGGGATCGAGACATAAAAAAAATACAGTTTTATAATAAAAAAATACTGCAATTAGCCAAAAAAAATAACTTTAATCGTGGTTTAGGTTTGTATTATTTGAATCAAACTTTGATTGATGAGTTTTTGGGTAAAGAACGCTTTGCATTAGCAAAAAAAACATCCAATATTTTTTTATCCTGCAAAGATTATAAGAATTACTTAATTTCATGTCATAATTTAGGACTTGCTTATTTGTCTAAATCGAATTTTAAAGAAGCTAAAAAAATAATAGCCAGCAGTTTACAATTGGCATCAAAAACAAAATATTATAATGAAATAGCCAACTTGCATCGTCTTATGGGTCAAGTAAACTTTTACGAATATAATTTAAAAGAGTCTTTAAAAAATTATAAAATTGCTTTAAAATATTACAACTTTGATAAAAAAAAATCTAGAGATAAAGCCAAATTATATTCTTATTTTGCCCAAATTTCTACCACATTTAATAAATTTAAAGAGGCTCGTTACTATCTAAATTTAGCCTCTGAAAATGCAACAGTAATGGATATTAACATTTCAAATGCTCTTATATTGATAAGAGAGGAAAAATATGAAAAAGCTTTGCAAATTTTGCTTAAAAATAAAAAGACCAGCATGTCAGCAGAAAATTGTTATAGAAATACTTCTCTTATTGCTTCCATTTATGGATATCAAAAAAAAGACAATATATATATATTAAAATACTAGAAAAAGAAGTAGAAAACACAGATGTTATTTATAGAAAATTACAAAATTATAATGGACTAAGCCGGAGTTTTTTGCGATTAAAAAATGTTGAAAAAGCAGTTTATTACAATAATAAATCGTTAGTTTTAGTGGATTCTATTGAAAATAGTTTATACCTCAAAGGAGCTATTTATTTTACTAAATCTGAAATTGAAGCAAGCAAAGGTAATTTTAAAGCCGCTTATAATGCATCTGTTGAGTATGAAAAAATAAATGAACTAGATAATGATAGGGCTTTACAAAATAAGCTATTTGAATTACAAAATGATTTTGATTTGCTTGAAAAAAACAGCCAGATAAAGCAATTAAAATTACAACAATTAAAAAAACAAACAGAAATTACTTTAAAAAATAATTACATAATCTATATTTCTTTAGCACTTTGCATTGCAATACTTTCTGTAGCATTTTATTTAAGCAGTTATAAAACTATTAGAAAAAAGAATGGCATTATTGAAGCCGAAAAGTTACTGGTTAAAAAATCACTTATTGAAAAAGAAACGCTACTTAAAGAAATTCATCATCGGGTAAAAAACAATATGCAACTCGTGATTAGTTTATTAAAAATTCAAGCGTCGGATACTAACCTTCAAAACATTGAAAATTTTATAGAAATAAGCGAAAACAGGATACGTTCGATGGCATTAATTCACGAATTTTTATATGAGTCAGATAACATAAACTACATTAATTTTGAAAATTATTTAAAAAGATTGTGTGCATCTATTTCGGCTTCCTTTTCTGGATTGAGCCATATTAAAATAGAAACATTTGTTGAGCAAACCAATTTTGACATTGAAACTGCAATACCATTAGGTCTTATTATTAATGAGTTGGTTTTAAATGCTTACAAACACGCTTTTATTGGCAAAAATCAAGGGATTATAAAAATAAAATTATTACAAAAAAATAAATTATACCAATTAATTATACACGATGATGGTTTAGGTATAAATCAAGCCAAAATGACGGGTAAAAGTACTGGTTTAAAAATTGTGAAGTTATTGGTTTCGCAAATAAGAGGTATAATAGAAATTGAAAATAACTTAGGAACCACTTTTACCATCACTTTTACTGAAATAAAAATTTAATTAAATGAACAATAAAATTATAATTGTAGAAGACGAGCTACTCATAGCCTTGGATACGCAAGTTACACTAGAAAAGCAAGGATATGAAGTGATTATAGATGTAACTTCTGTTGAACAAGCAATAGAAAGCATTGAAGAACATAATCCTGCGTTGGTTTTAATAGACATTAATTTAAATAGAACCAAAGACGGAACGCACCTTGGGCGGTATTTGTTGCAAAAAGATGCTATTCCGTATATTTATATTACATCTTATGCAGATAAAGTTACCCTAGATCAAGTTATTGCTACTAGACCACACGGTTACTTGGTAAAACCATTTAAAAGTGATGATTTGAAAGCAACAATTGCAGTTGTTTTGAATAATTATTACCACAAAAAAATAGATACAATTCGCAACGATGAAAATAAAAATGATTCGGTGCCCTATCGAATTAGAAAAGTAATTGATTACATTAATTCTAATTTGGAAAAAAAAATAGTAGTAGACGAATTAGTAGCATTGACTGAATGGCAAAAAGACCATTTTATTCGACTCTTTTCAAAATACTTATCCGTTACACCTTATCAGTATATCATCAGTAGAAGAATAGAAAAATCGAAATCATTTCTTAAAGAAACAAAATTATCAGTATCCGATATTGCTTTTGAAGTTGGTTTTGAAAGCAATAGTACTTTTTACCAAGCTTTTAAAAAAAATGAAGGAAACACACCAGAAAATTTCAGAAAAAAGTACCTAAAATAAGTTGTATTTGCCGTAATCCAAAAGTTGCTGCTTTAAAAAGTTAAAAGGATATGCCATTAAACAACCTGTCTTTTCTTTTAGTAAATTCCAGAATGTAAATAAGGCATTAGGTCCAGAAATGAAATCTACGGGAGAAAGCATTTTGTTTATAGATGATTTAAAAGATGATCAGTTTTACGAATTGTATTCTAGGCGAAAAATGTATTTGAGTAAATAGCTAAAATCTGTGAAAGAAATTTAATATAAAATTCATAACTAGTTTTTTAAACTATCTAAGATATATTAACATCATTTTTAATGTATCTTAGATAGTTAATTCAAGGTTATTTATTATAAATAATAGCTATAAAAATCATTCTATTTCTTCAATTTCTTCAATTTCTTCGGATATTTCAGTTTTTAAGATTCTTTTTAAAAACAATAAACCTATTATTCCAGACGTAAATGAAGCAATAATTATAAATAGTTTAGAATTGTTTATAATCATAGCATCATCAAAAGCAAGTAATGTTATAAAAATAGACATTGTAAAACCTATTCCACCTAATATTCCTGCGCCAGATATATGTTTCCAAGATAGATCAAAAGGTAATTTTGCTAGTTTAAGTTTTACAAAAATATATGAAAACAAAATGATTCCTAATGGTTTTCCAAGTATTAGTCCTAACGCAATTCCTACTGAGTAGGTTTCAAATAAACTATTACTTAAATTAATTATAATTGCTGTGTTTGCAAGGGCAAAAATTGGTAAAATTATAAATGATACTGGTTTGTGAAGCCAATTCTGTAATTTATATGATATTGAGGTTTCTTCTCCTTTTTGAAATGGTATTACAAATGCTAATACGACACCTGTAATTGTAGCATGTATACCTGAATTCATCATAAAATACCACATAAATATACCACCAATTAAGTATATCCAAAGATTGTAAACTTTCATTCTGTTAAATAAAAATAATAAACCCCAAATAGCAATAGCTAAAAATAAATAATTTAGTTGCACTGATTCTGAATAAAATAAAGCAATAATAATAATTGCGCCTAAATCATCTATAACAGCAAGCGCAGTTAAAAATATTTTGAGGGAAATTGGAACCTTATTTCCTAATAAAGATAAAATTCCTATTGCGAAAGCAATGTCAGTTGCCATAGGAATTCCTATCCCATTTTTGAAATTAGTATTATGATTAAAAATGAAATAAATAAGAGCAGGAAATAACATACCACCTATTGCTCCTGCTATGGGAAGCATTGCGTTTTTTATTTTAGATAATTCACCTATGTATAATTCTCTCTCAAGTTCTAAACCTATCATTAAGAAAAAAATGGTCATTAACCCATCATTGATGATGTGTTCTATTGAATAATTTCCAATTGACCCATGCCACATTTTTATGTAACCTTTTTGGAAATAGGAATTTGCTAAAAGCATAGAAAAGATTGTACAAATTAGCAATATAATTCCTCCAGTTTTTTCGCTTTCAAAAAAGGATTTAAAAAGTTTAGTAGACTTCATTTAGAAATGTTAAATTAAATTTCTATAAATTTACAACAATATCATTATTGTATATGAAAGTATTTAAAAAAGGAAGAAAAAATCTCAAAATAGACAACCAAACTGGTTTTGGAACTAATGCAGCAAATTATGGTGGACGCTTTTTAGACAAAGATGGTTCTGCTAATATTGAAAAAAGAGGCTTGCCATTTTTTGATCAGATTAGTTGGTTTCACACACTTTTGCGATTGCCAGCATGGAAATTTCAAATCATAATTTTTTTGATTTTTATTTTGGTTAATTTTATTTTTGCATCTATCTATTATTTTATTGGAATAGAACATCTAAATGGTATTGTTGCTCGTTCTGAAATTGAAAAATTTGCTCAGGCTTATTTTTTTAGCGCACAAACATTTACCACAGTTGGATATGGTCATATAAGTCCGCAAGGATTTTTAACAAGTGCAGTTGCGGCTACAGAAGCACTTGTTGGGCTATTAGGATTTGCGCTAGCCACAGGTTTATTATACGGACGGTTCAGTAAACCCAAAGCACATTTGAAATTTTCTGAAAATGCTATAATTGCTCCTTTTCAAGAAGGAAAAGCATTAATGATTCGTGTTGCTTCCTATAAAAATACAAATTTAACCGATGCTGAAGCAAAGTTAACACTTGCTATGAGGGTCGAAGAAAATGGTGTAACCGTAAATAGATTTTTTCCTTTAGATTTAGAATATAGTACCATAAATTCTTTAACATTAAGTTGGACATTGGTTCACTACATCACAGAAGAAAGTCCGTTATACGAATTTTCTAAAGAAGATTTTGTAAATGAAAAAGGAGAAGTTTTAGTATTTCTAAAAGCTTTCGACGAAATGTTTAGCAACACAGTAGCTATTAGAACATCTTATGTTTTTAAAGAAATTGTGTATGGTGCGAAATTTCTACAAATGTTCGAACATAGTAACGACAAAACAAAAACCGTCATTCATATAGATAAACTGAATTTATTTGAAGAAATTGAGATGTAATTCTAAAGTAATTTGTAATCTAAATTAATTTCTACTTTTTTTGATACTTTACTACTTATAAGAAAAGGTAAATCGATATTAAAATCATCTGTATTTAAAGTAAAAGTCGAAACTATATTGGTTATATTTTCATTTTTAGAAATCTTTGCGACAACTGAAATGTTTTTAGATTTGCCATGCAATTCAATGGTGCCTTTTATAGTAAATTCCTGTTTCTGAGTTGTTAGTTTTAATATATCGAAATTTTCAATTTTCCCTTTAAAAATAGCTTTCGGATATTTGTCGCTCTCAATGTAGTTTTCATTAAAATGTTCTTGCATTAAAGATGATTTAAATTTAAAACTTTTTATCATAGCCACGCTAGCAATTTCTCCAGTTTTTGTATTTAAAACACAAGCAGAAAGTTTATTGGTTGCTTTTACTTCCTCAAAAGAAGGCACTGAAGCTTCAAAAGTAATTTGACCAGCTTTAGTTATAATTTTATCTTGAGCAATTGCAAAATGACTAATCAAGATAAGGACGAATGTGGAAAATATTTTTTTCATACGCAGATAATATTTTTTCTTATTGGAATATGGTATATTTATGAGGGAATATTTATCTACGTTCGTGATTTAAGAACCATAAATATTTCATTAGTTTACAAACCCATCAGTTTGCCATTTTATAATTTTATCTATTGTTGCTTGTGGAAGTCTTGTTCCTCCATTTGGCATCATTCCAACGGCTCCTTGAGTTCTAGAAATTCTATCAATTAAACCTCTATTTAGTATTGCGTTTTTTACATCATCATAAGTTGTAAGTTGCATTGGCGCACCATTAGTGGGAGGAGAAGTATGACAGCTCAAACAATTACTGTTTATAATTGAGGCGATATCGGTGCTATATTTTATTGTTAATGAATCATTTGTTGGTATTGTAATATCGGATGTACTATCGTTGGTACAAGAGGATAATATTGCTAAGAAGGCTATTATAAAAAAATGTTTTATATTCATTTAATTGAAAAATTAAGTTAAATAATCTTGTTATTTAGTGTTAAAATTTATATAAAAATAAACAATTTTTCCAATTAATATTGTTAAATTCGTTATAAATTATCTCATAAAATGAAATTTTCTTTAAGAATTACTTTGTTATGTCTTGTTTTATTTGCTTTTTCGGCAAACGTGTTTTCGCAAAATGATGTTTTTAATTTAGCTCGTTCAGGAACTGTTGAAAATTTAAAAATATTAGTAAATAAAGACCCAGAGATAATAAATACAAAAAACGAAAATGGTTTCACACCTTTAATACTAGCTTGTTATAAAGGAAATGTGGAGGTAGCAAAATTCTTAATGGAAAAGAGTAAAACTATTAATACATCCAGTGACATGGGCACGCCTCTCATGGCTTCTGTAGTAAAAGGAAACAATGTAATTACAGAATTATTATTACAAAAAGGAGCAAATCCAGATTTAACAGATAATAAAGGTACTACTGCATTAATGTATGCAGCTCAATTTCAAAACATTGATGCGATTAAATTACTATTAAAATATAAAGCAGACATAGAACACAAAGACAAAGAGGGGAAAACTGCCTTTGAGTTTGCTGTATTTACTAACAATGAAGAAATTATTAATATTTTAAAAACAAACTAACATGAAAAAAAAATTACTATTAACTTTAGCACTAACAATTGGATTTACTTCAATTTCAATAGCACAATTTACAACAGGAGTTGTTAATTTAACTGGGACAAGAACATTACAAATAGATACAAATGCTACAACAGCTACTATGACCATAACAGGTTCAAGTACTGCATGGTTAGGAATTGGCTTTGGAGGAAGTTCAATGTCAACTGTAACTGATATGTTTATCTGGAATTCAACTACAAATAGAGATTATACTCCATCAGGTTTTCAATCAGCTCCTTCGGCTGATGCATCACAAAGTTGGACAATTGTGAGTGATAATGTTTCAGGAGTTACCAGAACTGTTGTTGCTACTAGACCTTTAGTGTCTTCTGGGGATTTCACTTTTCTAAATGATGCTTCAAACATAAATATAATTTACAATCAAGGTACTTCTACGGCTTTAGCTTATCATGGTGGTGCAAGTGAACGTGGTCCTGTAACTCTAACTAGAACCGCTTTAGGTGTTGAAGATTTTTCTCTAAATGCAACTCAAATTTATCCAAATCCCTCAAACGGAGATTTCATGATAAAAACTAAAACAGGATTAGATAAAATAAATGTGTATTCGCAAGTTGGTGCTTTTGTAAAAACAATTAATGTAAATAATTTAGATGCTGCCGAAATTAATATTAAAGGTTTGTCATCAGGTGTTTATTTGCTGGAATTACTAAATGCGAATGACAAATCTTGGAAAAAAATTATTGTAAATTAAGAAAGATTTTTATGAAATACCTACTTTTATTAATACTACTTAGTTTTTCACAAATAACTTTTGCACAAGACGATTTACTTTCACAAATAGACTCGACAGAAACGAATCAGAAAGTAACATCAGCTTTTAAAGCAATGAAAATTGTAAATCTAGAATCTACTAAACTGCTTGGTAAAAAAGAGTTATATCTTGTTATTGCCCATCGTTTTGCTTCTGTAAAGGAAGGAATAGAAGGTTTTTTCGGGTTAGATAACGCTGTTACTCAAATTAAGTTTGTTTATGGTCTTTCAGACAAAGTTTCTTTATCTGCAGGAAGAAGTGAACAAGCGTATGATTTTTCGGCAAAGTATTTATTAAAATCTCAGATTCAAGATGGTTTTCCATTTACAATTGTTGGTTTTAATAGTTTAGGTTTTAATAATTTGCTCAAGCAATCAGTTTATCCCAAAATGAAATTTAATGACAGAATAGTTTATGTAAATCAGTTATTAGTTTCAAGAAAATTTTCCGATAAGTTATCGTTAGAATTAGCGCCAACTTATTTTCATGAAAATTTTGTTGAAAATGATTTTCAGAACAACAGCCAGTTTGCATTAGGTTTTGGTGGAAGATATAAATTATCAAAACGAGTTTCATTAAATATCGATTATGCTGCTCATCTAAATAGAACATCAACTTCTATATACAACAATCCGCTTTCAGTTGGTGTTGATATTGAAACAGGCGGACACGTTTTTCAAATGCATTTTACCAATTCCCAAGGAATACATGAAGCTGGATTCTTAGGAAATACGACTGGAGATTGGGGTAAAGGAGATGTTTTCTTTGGGTTTAATTTAGCACGAGTTTTTTAAGAAATAATAACCTGAACATTATATTTGGTTAGGTTTGATATTGCTTGGTCAGATTTAAAGTCAAAAATTTCTTCATGTTCTTGTTTTTCTTTTCTAACGGCAATCATTTTTATACAATTATAAAAACGACGAACTTCGTCAAGATTTGATAAAATGAGTCCAGGAACTAATGTGTTTTTTCCTTCGGTATCTTTAGAAACCATCGTAAAATAGCTAGAATTACAGTGTTTGATAACACCAGTTCTAATATTTTCTGCTTCTACACGAATACCAATAATCATAGAGCTTTTACCTACATAATTTACACTAGCTTTCATAGTTACGAGTTCGCCAACTTCTATGGGATTTAGAAAATCGACCGTATCTACCGAAGCAGTTACGCAATAATTCCCTGAGAATTTTGAAGCACAAGCAAAAGCAATTTGATCTAACAAAGACAAAATATAACCACCGTGTATTTTGCCCGAAAAATTAGTATGAGAAGGCAACATCAATTCAGAAATAGTAACTTTTGATGCTTTTACGGTTTTAAAAACAGTATTCATTTATTTCAATTTGAACGGTGAAACATCTTTTTTTACATTGGTAATAAAATATTTTGTATCGCCCCACCAAGGAAACGTTTTGTAACGTTCTACATAAGTTACTTTTACATATTGTCCTTCCATATCTTTTAGATTTGAAATTACTTCCTTATCGCTGTCCATTATTGAGAAAGAAAAGATTTGTGCACCTGAAATTCCTTGACTAATTTCTCCTTCCCAAGTTTTGAAAACCATTCCTTTGTGGCTAAATTTGATTAACTCACCAGAACGAACTCCTTCACTATAAGTTGCGTAGTATAAAAAAGTAAAGTAACCAGTAATTCCTAAAATGATAGTTGTAATAAATATAAAAATGATTTTTCGTAACATAATATTTTAATTTAAAAGATTGTTTTCGTTTGTTTCAGCTCTATTTATAATGTTTTCGGGTAAAGATTTTTTTGCTTTTGCCCCCATTTTCTTTAATTTTTCGACACTGGTAATCAGGTTTCCTTTTCCTTCTACAAGCTTATTCATAGCGCCAGAATATTCTACTTTACTTTCGTCAATTTTCTTTCCAATTTTTATCAAATCAGCAACAAAACCTTCAAACTTATCATATAAAGCACCCGCTTGACGTGCAATTTCTAGTGCGTTTTCTTGTTGTTTTTGGTTTGCCCACATACTGTCAATAGTACGCAATGTAGCTAATAATGTAGATGGTGTAACAATCACAATATTTTTCTCGAAAGCTTTATTATATAAAGTAGTATCCTCGTTTAGTGCCAATGCAAACGCAGGTTCCATCGGGATAAATAAAAGTACAAAATCTGGACTTTCAATCTGATATAAATCATGATAATTTTTATCGCCTAGTTGTTCTACATGGCGTTTTATGGCAAGAACATGATCTTTTAAGTGTTGTGCTTTTAACTCTTCGTTATCCTCATTTATATACCGTTCGTAAGCAGTTAAAGTCACTTTAGAATCGACAATCATTTTCTTACCATCAGGCAAATTAATCACAACATCTGGAAAAACGCGATTGCCTTCGGCAGTTGTAAAGCTTTGTTGCACTTCATATTCGCGACCTTTTTCTAATCCTGATTTTTCTAGTACACGTTCTAAGACTAATTCGCCCCAATTTCCTTGCATTTTGCTGTCGCCTTTTAGCGCTTTTGTAAGATTTAGTGTTTCTTTACTCATTTGAGCATTCATCTCGCTTAACCCTAATATTTGTTGGCGTAAAGCAGCATGGTAATCGATACTTTCTTTGTGTGTGTCTTCTACTTTTTTCTCAAAATGAAGAATTTTGTCTTGTAGTGGAGACAGAATATTTTTCATATTCTCCTTGTTTTGCTCGGTAAATTTGTTTGTTTTTTCTTCTAGAATTTTATTAGCAAGATTCTCAAATTCTTTAGTAAATTTTTCTTGCAATTGTTCGACTTCTTGTTTCTGGTCTTTGTTTTTTTCTAAAAGTGAATCAAAATCGGCTTCTTTTTTTGCAAGTTGAATATTTGCAACTTCTTTCTCATTACGAATTTGTTCTTTTTCGGTATTAATTTGAAGTAAATTTTTCTCGAAAGAAACCTTCTCCGCTAGAGACTGTTCTTTTAATGCATTTAACTTTTCTTCTAAAATATTTTTTTCAGATTGAGATTTTGCCGAAAAAATAATTTTACCAATAAAGATTCCAATAGCAAATGCAACAATAAAAATGGATAAGAAAATAAACAAATCGGTCATAAAAATACTTTTTGTAAGTTTGTAAAATTAAACAAAAGTTTTCGAGTATTAGTTTCAATATTTAACATAATTTCAAATAGATGGAAAAGCAATCTCAAAATTTTAACGTTATTTTTTTAGCTGTAATTTCTTTATCCAGCTGGTTAGCTGTTTTATTGCAATTGTATTTGATAATTGTAAATCGTGTTGCTTCTATTTTGGAAACAATTGTCCGTTTTTTTAGCTTTTTTACAATACAATCTAATATTTTGGTAGCAGTTTGCTTTACCGTACTTTGGTTTAAGCCAAAAAATAAATTAGAATTATTTTTTTTAGATAATAAAAGCTTAACAGCAATTACAATGTATATCACAATTGTTGGGATAGTTTACAATTTGATTTTAAGGTTTTTATGGGTGCCAACAGGAATGCAAAGAATTACTGATGAGATTTTGCATCTAATTGTTCCCGTTTTAGTTTTGATATATTGGTTTCAATTTGTTTCTAAAAAATCTTTAGAATATAAGAATGTTTTTCCTTGGCTACTGTTTCCTTTTTTATATTTAGTATATACTTTGGTTCGTGGATATTTTTTTAATTTTTATCCATATCCATTTTTAGATATAAATATTTTAGGATATACTTCAGTTTTTGTAAATTCATTTTATATGTTAATAGCTTTTTTTATAGTTGGCTTTTTATTAATATTTAGCAGTAAATTACTAAATAATAGAAACTTGGATAATAATTAATATGCACCGACATTTTATCATTCACAAACCTTACGGATATTTATCTCAGTTTAAATACGAACTAAAACGGAAGAAAAAATTACTAGGAGAATTATATGATTTTCCTGAAGGAATTATGGCTATTGGTCGATTAGATGAAGATTCAGAAGGATTACTTTTATTAACAACCGATGGAAAAATGAGTGAAATAGTTCGTAGTAAAAAAGTCGAAAAAGAATATTATGTTCAAGTTGACGGTATTATTACGGAGGAAGCCATTCAGAAAATGCAAAATGGAGTCGAAATAGGTTTTGAAGGGATAAAATACATGACCAAACCTTGCAAAGCATTTATGGTAAATGAAATTCCTAACTTTGGCGAAAGAGGAAAGAAAATTCGTGACGAACGTCACGGACCAACTTCTTGGGCTTCAGTTGTTGTAACCGAGGGCAAATTTCGTCAAGTACGAAAAATGACTGCTGCAGTAGGATTTCCTACATTACGACTGGTAAGAATTCGTATAGGAAATGTGCATTTAAATAATTTACAAGCAAGAGAAGTACTTGAAGTAGAGCGTTTTCAAATAACCGAATAAACAAATCATCAAATCAACATTAGGATATGTTAAACATTGTTTTAGTAGAACCAGAAATTCCAAATAACACGGGGAATATTGGTCGCTTGTGTGTGGGAACAGGAAATCGTTTGCATTTAATTCATCCGTTTGGATTTGAAATTAATGATAAAAACTTGAAGCGTTCTGGTCTAGATTATTGGGTACATTTAGATTGGAATCAATATCAAAATACGCAAGAATGGATAGACCAGATCACAGATAAATCAAGGGTTTTTCTGATGTCTTCTCACGCCGAAAAATCTTATTATGAAGCCGAATTTCAAGAAGGAGATTGGTTGGTTTTTGGCAAAGAAAGCGTGGGATTAAATGCTGAAATTTTGAATTTATTTCAAAATCACTTAACTATTCCTATGTCCGATAAGATTAGAAGCTATAACATTGCTAACTCTGTTGCATTCGTAGTAGGCGAGGCGAGAAGACAGATTAATTTTAGATAGTTATTATTTTCCGAAAATCTCATCAAAAAAATCTAACATCGCACGCCAAGAACGTTTGTCTGCTTTTTCGTTATAAGCAACACCAGTACTTTTGTTGTTTCCAGCATCTTTGTGGGTAAAAGCATGTACAGCATCAGCATAATAAACCATTTGCCAATCGGCTTTTGCGGTGCGCATTTCGTCTTGAAAAGCTTTAATTTCTGCATCTGATTCGAAAAAATCATCAGCACCATGAAGTACTAAAACTTTCGGGTTTATTGGTTCGATTACTCTTGAAGCATCTCTGCCTAAACCACCATGAAAAGAAACGACACCATTCACTTTAAAATTAGATCTAGCCACTTCCAATGCTCCAGTTCCACCAAAACAGTATCCAATAACTGCAATTTTATCAGGATTTGCACCAGCTTTTATCAATTGATCTAAAGCCAACTGAATTCTTTTGTGATATTCTAAATAATTGGTTTTAAAATAACCAGCCAGTTGACCTGCTTCTTTTGTATTTGTTGGTCTTTTGTCAACCCCATAAATGTCCGCAACAAAAGTAATATATCCTAGTTTTGCTAGCTCGGTAGCATTCGTTTTTGCATTGGTTTCAATTCCCATCCAAGCTGGTAAAACTAAAACTCCAGCTTTATTTTTTAAAGATTTTTTAGGTTGTGCTAATTGTCCTTCTAATTTTTGATCTCCATCAGTATAAGAGACCGGTTTTAATTGTGCTTGAGAAGTAATAGCTGTCACTAAGAGTAAAGTAAGAAATAAGTTTTTCATCTTGTAAGTATTTAAATTTAGTCAAAATTACAAATATTTTATATTCAACAGATGTGAAATAAATCCTAATTATTTAATATTAGAATTGTCATGATTTGAATTAAAATAGGAAAAGCATTCGTTATTAACAAATGCTTTTCCTTTTAAAAATAGACTTAATAACTAACTATTATTTTTCATTTTAAGGATTAATTACAATATCTGTAAAACTACCATGAACCTCATTTATTGTAGGACTTCCGTTGCCAGAATTAATATCAAAAGTTCCAGATAATTTGTTGTCTGAATTACGGGTTATTGTTACATTCCCCGTAAATCCAGTCCAAGTAATTGAAGTGCCAGGCTTAAAATAGGTAAATTTATTTGTTGCATTGATTGTGTATACTCCAACTACTAAATATGCTAAATTTATTTCAATAACTGTTGTTCCAGTATTTACACCAAAAATACTATTAGTAGAAGCATTTGCATATGGTGTTGTTACAGTCGACATACTTGCTGCGCCTCCTTCGGCATATAAAAGCTCCGGTAATCCTGGTGGAGGAGGCGGACTTGCAACATCATCATTGTCATTACAGGATATTAGACTTGTTGTTACTAGAAATAATGCAAAAATTGATTTTAGGATTGTTGTTTTCATAATAATTTTTTTTAAAGTTTATTTTTTAAAATTAGTTTTTGTAATGAGTTTGTTTTTATAAATAATATTCAGTTCATAATCTCCTTTTTCCAAATGATTTACATTAATATAAATTTTTTTTGAAGGGAATTGTTCTATTTTTGATTCGTATGTTAGCTTTTTTTGGGGCATTATAAAGCAGTTTTTAGTTTATAACATTAAATTCAACTCTGCGGTTTTGTTTTCTTGTTTCTTCTGATTTATTGTCAATTATTGGTTCTGTTGCGCCTTTGCCTTGTGTTGTAATTCTACTTTTATCAATACCAAAATTTTTATTTAAATAGGTTTTAACACTTTCTGCACGTTGTTCGGATAATTTTTGATTATCGGATTCGCTTCCTATATTATCTGTATGACCAGTAATAGAGATTTTTACCGCTGAATTTTCTTGAAGTGCATTTCCTAATTCTTTTAAAACATTTGTACTAGAGGCTTTTATGGTTGCTTTATTTGTGTCAAATAATATTTCGGATGTAGTAAAAGTACCAGTTTCGATAAGTTTATGTCTTGTATCAGCGCCAGCTTCGGCTAGTTTTAAGTTAGAGATAAAAAATTTATCGGTTGTATTTTTATAAGTTCCAATAAAAAAGATAATCTGGTTGTAATTTGATTCTTGAAAAGCTGTTGGCAAATCCCAATATTTTTTTCCATCAACATACATTCTGAATCGGTTTTTTTGACGCCAAATTTGAACTCTTACAGAATTATTGTTTTTATTAAAATTTGATAGTATGACTTTATTTTTAATAATCTCTTTCTTTTCAGAAATTACATAAACACTACTACTTCCTGTTGTCCCTATCGATGTGCTTGCAGGATGAACATTAAATATAACAGCTTCTTTTCTTTTAAAAACTGTATTCCAAACATTATCTATTTTTGTTATTTTTTCTGTAATAACAACATTTAAGGGTGTTGAATAAAAATTAAAATTATCGGTTGTAGTTACATCAAATTCAAAAGTAAAATTTTCAGGTAATTTTGAAATATTTAATGATGTAAAACTTCCTTTGTCAGAAAGTTGAAGCCATTTGGTGTTATTTCCTTCCATGGTAACAATCTCTCCACTACTGTTCGTAAACCAATTTACAGGAAAGTCACCGACTACATCTGATTTGAAATTTTCTTCAAAAATGATTTTGTTGCCTGATACAAAATCTGATTCATTTTTTGAAACTTTGTTTTTAGGACTAGTTTCGTTAGTCGAATTTGTGTTGTTATTTGAAGTTTTCTTTTTATTATTCAAAACATCATTCATGCCAGCATCTGTAGTTTTTGTTGCTTTTTGTTCTACATTT
>NZ_JBDTQE010000029.1:0-33289 GCF_039932285.1 Flavobacterium sp. | reverse complement strand
AGTTTTGCAATTTATTAAGGACGAATTAGTTGGCTATTGTCAAAATGGTCAGTACATTTGTGACGAAATTGGATTTGGAAGTCAATCAATTTAATTTGTATATTTATATTCTGAAAACTAAAAATAGATGAAAGGACCATTATTTTACTCAAAAATATTACTTTTTGGAGAATACGGAATTATTCGTGATTCAAAAGGATTGTCTATCCCTTACAATTTCTATAATGGTGCGCTAAAATCTGACGGAAATTCTTCGGTTGAAACAGTAAAATCAAATCAAAATTTGAAGAGATTGGCATCGCATTTAGCCACTTTGCAAGAAGAACAGCCAGAATTAGTAACATTCAATTTAGAGAGTTTAAATAATGATGTCGAAAACGGAATGTACTTTGATTCTAGTATCCCACAAGGATACGGTGTAGGAAGTAGTGGTGCGCTTGTAGCGGCAATTTATGATAAATATGCCAATAATAAAATCACAGTTTTAGAAAATCTCACTCGCGAAAAATTACTAAAACTTAAAAATATTTTTTCTCAAATGGAGAATTTTTTTCATGGGAAAAGTTCAGGTCTAGATCCATTAAACAGCTATTTGAGTATTCCAATTCTAATAAATTCTAAGGACAATATCGAAGCAACAGGAATTCCAACGCAAAGCCTAAGCGGAAAAGGAGCAGTTTTCTTGTTAGATTCAGGAATTGTTGGAGAAACGGCACCAATGGTTAATATTTTTATGGAAAGCTTAAAAGAAGAAGGCTTCCGAAAAATGCTAAAATCACAGTTTATAAAACATACCGATGCTTGTGTAGAAAATTTCTTGGGTGGCGATATCAAATCATTATTTGCTAATACAAAAAAATTGTCAAAAGTAGTTTTAAATAATTTTAAACCCATGATTCCAGAGCAGTTTCACGGACTTTGGCAACGAGGTTTAGATTCAAATGATTATTACTTGAAACTTTGCGGTTCTGGCGGTGGCGGTTATATTTTAGGATTTACACAAGATTTAGAAAAAGCAAGAATGTCACTAAAAGATTATAAATTGGAAGTGGTTTATCAGTTTTAAGAACTTTCAAACTTTATGCTTTGCAACTTTCGACTTAATAAATGCTAACACGTAAATCAAAATTATTCTTAATCAAAATCCTCAGTTTGTTTTCTGTGGTCCGTGGTTATAATATTCCAGTAGTCGTTTTAGCACAATATTTATCCTCAATATTTATACTTTCTCCCGAAAAAAGAGCACTCGATGTCATTTTAGATTGGCGTTTGTTTATACTCGTTTTTGCATCCTCGCTAACCATTGCATCGGGTTATATTATCAATAATTTTTACGATTCCGAAAAAGATTTAATCAATCGTCCCAACAAAACAATGTTAGACAGATTGGTGAGTCAGAAAACAAAATTACAAGTCTATTTTGTGCTAAATTTTCTAGCAACAGCATTGGCGTTCATCATTTCGTTTCGAGCAGCCTTGTTTTTCGCGACCTATATTTTTCTTATTTGGTTCTATTCACACAAACTAAAAAAATATCCCATTGTTGGAAATCTAACCGCTTCAATGCTTGCTGTTTTGCCTTTTTTTGGTATTTTATTGTATTTCAAAAATTTCTATCATGTTATTTTTGCACATGCGATGTTCCTTTTTTTACTCATCTTCATTCGTGAGATGATTAAGGATTTAGAAAATATAAAAGGAGATATTGCAAACAACTACCAAACCATTCCCGTGCGTTTCGGAGAACAAATTTCCAAACGAATCATTACAATTCTAACCATTTCGACGATTATTCCCGTATATATATTAATCGAAAAATATGACGTGGGTTATATGGATATCTATTTTTATGTCAGTCTAATTATTCTAATTTTCTTCTTACTCAAACTCTGGAAATCTCAAACACAACCCAAATACGTGCAACTTCATGTGGTGTTAAAAATCCTTATCGTTGCAGGCGTTTTTTGCATCGTCCTGATAAATCCTTCGGTATTAATAAACGGAAAAGCATTGCTAAAATTATAATTTTTTTCGGAGCTATTTCCAGCTTTACACTTTAATCTTTTCCTTGCTAAAGAAGCAAGAAAAAGTATTTCCGTTGCAATCTGGGCTAACTAAGAAACTATCAAGCTCCATTTTTCATTATCAAATAAAGAAACACTATCTTTGCAAACTTGTGGTCATAAGACCCAAGAGAAGAAGTAAATACAGAAGTTATGAATAATTCAGGAGGCAATAAAAAAGGAAGTGGTGCGAGACCAAACAGTACTCGTCCAAGTTCTAACAAGCCAAAACCAGCGATGGCAAAGCGTGCCCAAGGTCCAAAAAAAGTAAAACCTACAACAAAAGTTGAGGTAGTTGACCCAAATAAAGTAGAAAAAAAACCGAATCAAGCGCCTAAAAGACCAAAGGTAAAAGACGAAATACGTCTTAATAAATATATTTCTAATTCAGGAGCGTGTTCACGTCGTGATGCTGATATTTATATACAATCAGGTAACGTAAAAGTAAACGGAATTCCTGTTATCGAAATGGGTTATATGGTAAAACCAGGTGATGTCGTAAACTTCGACGGATCGGTGCTTACACCAGAAAAGAAAGAATATATCCTACTAAACAAACCTAAAAATTTTACCACAGCTTTCGATGAAGGTCAAGAAAATCGTAATGTTTTAGAATTAGTAAGAGGTTCGACCAATTCAAAAATTGCAGCAGTAGGAAGAATGGACAAAAATACAACCGGTTTGTTGTTGTTTACAAATGATACAGATATGATTCGTAAATTTAGTTTGCCGAGTCAAAAATCATCAAAAATATACCAAGTTTCTTTAGATAAAAATTTAAAATTTGAAGATTTAGAAAAAATAAATAAAGGACTTGTAATAGATGGTCACCGTGTTTTTGTTGAAGATGTAAGTTATATCGAAAACGAATCTAAAAGCGAAATAGGCTTAAAACTAAAAACGGCAAACGTGAAAGTGGTTCGTGCTATTTTCGAAAGTTTCAAATATGACGTACTTCGTATAGACAGAGTTTCATTTGCGGGATTAACAAAAAAGAATTTACCAAGAGGAAATTGGCGTTTCTTGACTGAACAAGAAATTATCAATTTAAAAAACACATAATATAAGTAATCACAAATTTTATTCACTAAGGTTTTCATAAAGTTCATTAAGATTTACTTCTTTTTTTGTCCTTTGTGAAAACCTTAGTGAACTTAGTGGTTAAAGCAAATACAAAATATGACACCAGAACAATTACAATCTATAGCATTTCGTTGGTTCGAAACATTCAATAATAAAGAACTAGAAAAATTATTAGCACTTTATGATGATGAAGCAGAACATTATAGTCCAAAAATAAAAATTCATAAACCAGAAACCAACGGCTTGGTGGTTGGTAAAGAAGCGATGAGAGTTTGGTGGCAAGATGCTTTTGATAGGTTGCCAAGTTTACATTATAAAGTAACATCGCTCACAGCAAATTCTGACAGGGTTTTTATGGAGTACATTCGTCAAGTAGAAAACGAAGACGATATGCTTGTGGCAGAAGTGCTGGAAGTTAGAAACGGAAAAATAATTTTGTCACGAGTTTACCACGGATAGAATTAAAACTTTCTAAAAGATTAACCTAAAAAATTTCGTACTTCCAATGCATATTTTAACTTTGTAAATTCATAGTAATTTTAAAATATGTCAGCGAATAATAATAAAAGAAGAGAAGCATTACTATACCACGCGAAACCCACACCAGGAAAAATACAAGTTGTTCCTACTAAAAAATACGCTACACAACGTGATTTGTCATTAGCATATTCACCAGGGGTAGCTGAACCTTGCCTTGAGATTGCAAAAGATGTAAACAACGTTTATAAATATACTGCAAAAGGAAATCTTGTAGCTGTAATTACTAATGGTACAGCTGTTTTAGGTCTTGGAAATATTGGGCCAGAAGCTTCTAAACCAGTAATGGAAGGTAAAGCATTGTTATTTAAAATTTTCTCAGATATTGATGTTTTTGATATAGAAGTTGATGCTACAGATATTGATAAATTTGTAGAAACAGTCAAAGCCATTGCGCCAACTTTTGGTGGAATAAATTTAGAAGATATTAAAGCGCCAGAATCTTTTGAAATCGAAAGAAGATTGGTCGAAGAACTAAATATTCCAGTAATGCACGATGACCAGCATGGAACTGCCATTATTTCATCAGCGGCGTTATTAAATGCATTAGAATTAGCCGATAAAAAAATAGAAACAGTAAAATTAGTTGTTTCGGGAGCAGGTTCAGCTGCATTAGCTTGTGCTAACTTATATGTGCTTTTAGGAGTAAATCCAGATAATATAATCATGTTTGACAAAGACGGTGTACTTTCTCCAGAAAGAGCAGACTTGTCAGATTTGCAAAAAAGATATTCTAAAGCAAAACCAAATATCAATTTGCATCAAGCACTAATTGGTGCCGATGTTTTTTTAGGGCTTTCTGCTGGAAATATTCTTACTCCAGAAATGTTATTGGGAATGGCAAACGATCCTATCGTTTTTGCCATGGCAAACCCAACACCAGAAATCGATTATAATCTTGCAATTGCCACTCGTAAAGACATTATTATGGCAACGGGGCGTTCTGATTTTCCTAATCAAGTAAATAATGTTTTAGGATTTCCTTACATTTTTCGTGGCGCATTAGATGTTAGGGCTACAAAAATTAACGAAGCAATGAAAATGGCTGCTGTTAAAGCTCTAGCTTGTCTAGCAAAACAATCAGTTCCGGAACAAGTAAATATCGCTTATGGAGAAACCAAATTAAATTTTGGACGTGATTATATTATTCCAAAACCTTTCGATCCAAGATTAATAACAGAAGTTGCGCCAGCTGTAGCAAAAGCAGCTATGGAAAGTGGAGTTGCTCAAATTGAAATCACCGATTGGGAAAAATACAAAGAAGAATTACTAGAACGATTAGGTTCTGATAATAAAATGGTTCGTTTGTTAGCTAATAGAGCCAAAACAGATAAAAAACGAATTATTTTTGCCGAAGCGGATCATTTAGATGTGTTAAAAGCAGCTCAAATTGTACATGAAGAAGGAATTGGAATTCCGATTTTATTAGGAAATAGAGATATTATTTTAGAACTAAAAGAAGAAATAGGTTTTGATGCCGAAGTTGCTATTTTAGATCCAAAAACAAAAGAAGAAGATGCAAGAAGATTGCGTTTCGCAGAAATATACTGGAAATCACGTTGTCGCAGAGGGATTACTTTGTTAGATGCGCAAAAATGGATGCGTGAGCGTAATTATTTTGCAGCAATGATGGTTAATGAAGGCGAGGCAGATGCTTTAGTAACTGGATATTCTAGAAGTTATCCAACTGTTGTAAAGCCTATGATGGAGCTCATAGGGAGAGCGCCTGGAGTTACAAGAATTGCAACCACAAATATGATGATGACTGCTCGTGGTCCAATGTTTTTGTCTGATACAGCAATAAATCAGAATCCAAGCTCAGATGATTTAGCAAAAATTGCGTTAATGACTGCAAAAACAGTAAGAATGTTTGGTTTAGAACCAGTAATTGCAATGGTTTCATTTTCTAATTTTGGTTCATCGGGTAGTGAAAGTGCTGCAAAAATGCGTGAAGCAGTTTCGTATTTACATAACGAATATCCAGATTTGATTGTAGATGGTGAGATTCAAACAGATTTTGCTTTAAATCCTGATTTGTTAAAAAGTAAATTTCCATTTTCTAAATTAGTAGGTCATAAAGTAAATACGCTTATTTTTCCAAACTTAGAATCTGCAAATATTACCTATAAAATGTTAAAGGAATTATATAAAGTAGATTCTATTGGACCTATAATGTTGGGTATGGATAAACCGGTACATATTTTTCAATTAGGAGCAAGCGTAGAAGAAATGGTTAACATGGCTGCTGTTGCTGCTGTTGATGCACAAGAAAAAGAGAAAAAAATAAAATCCAACAAAAAAAATGCGGATGTTATTTTAATCGAGTAATCAAGTAGTTGGTCAAAAAAAATAACTAAAATTGAAGAAAATTAGTATATTTGAAGGTTTACGAATTTATTTATGATAGCACATATTCAGGGAAAATTAGTCGAAAAATCACCTACGGAAGTTGTAATAGATTGTAATGGTGTTGGTTATCATATTAATATTTCATTACACACCTATGGTTTGTTACCTACAACAGATTTTATAAAGCTTTTTACACACCTTATAGTTAAGGAAGATAGTCACTCGTTATATGGTTTTGTCGAAAAATCCGAAAAAGAAATTTTCAAATTACTTATTTCTGTTTCAGGAATAGGTGCAAATATTGCCCGTACGATGCTGTCGTCAATAGAACCAAAACAAATTATAAATGCTATTGGTTCAGGTGATGTAGGTACGATTCAGTCTATTAAAGGAATTGGAGTGAAAACAGCTCAGCGAACCATTTTAGATTTAAAAGAAAAAGTGTTAAAACTTTATAATTTAGACGAAGTTTCTATGTTACAAAGCAATACAAATAAAGATGAGGCGTTATCTGCATTAGAAGTTTTAGGATTTATTAGAAAATCGGCAGAAAAAGTGGTCGAAAAAATTGTTGCAACAATGCCAGATGCAACGGTAGAGACTATTATCAAACAAGCTTTAAAAAATTTATAATCGTTGAGACAATTTAGTTTATATAATTCGAATTCATTTTTTAGAAACAGTGTTTTTATGCTGGTTTTTTTTGTTTCAATTACTGTTAATGCACAAGTTGTTACAGATCCACAAGATACAGTTAAGGGTTATGACGCAGGAAGTATACAACTGCCAAATCCAAATAGTATTTTAGAAGCATATTCCTATGATCCAGTTACAGATAGGTATATTTACACTAAAACATTTGAAGGGTTCAATATAAATTTTCCAATTGTTTTAACGCCAAAAGAATATCAAGAATTAATTTCTAGGGAATCGATGCGGGAGTATTTTCAAAAAAAATCTGATGCAATCGATGGGAAAAAAGCAGCTAGTAAAGATGCTAAAAAAGATTTATTACCAAGATATTATATTAACTCAGGGTTTTTTGAAACTATTTTTGGAAGTAATACTATCGATGTGAAACCTACAGGGACAGTCGAGGTCGATTTAGGAATGCGTTATTCTAAACAAGACAACCCTTCTTTTTCACCAAGAAATAGGAAAAGTACTACTTTCGATTTCGATCAAAGAATCAGCTTAAGTTTGCTCGGAAAAGTTGGAACAAGACTAAAAGTAAATGCAAATTATGATACTCAATCTACTTTTGCGTTTCAAAACTTAATAAAATTAGAATACACACCAACTGAGGATGATATTCTTCAAAAAATAGAAGTTGGTAATGTAAGTATGCCTCTAAATAGTACTCTAATAAGAGGTGCTCAGAGTTTGTTTGGAGTTAAAGCGCAATTTAAATTCGGAAAAACAACTGTCACAGGAATATATTCTGAACAAAAATCTCAAACTAAAACCGTTACATCAGAAGGAGGAGGTGCAATTCAGGAATTTAATCTCTTCGGATTAGATTATGATGTAGATAGACACTTTTTTCTATCACAGTATTTTAGAAATAAATATGATTCGGCACTTAGGAATTATCCAGTTATCGATTCTAGAGTCCAAATTACTAGAATGGAAGTATGGATTACAAATAGGCAAAACCGAGTAAATACCTCTTCTGAAGGGAACAATTTAAGAAATATTGTTGCTTTACAAGATTTAGGAGAAGCAAGACTTACTGGTTTTACTGATGCTGAAATTGTTGGAATAACACCTCCAATAACATTTTTTAATACTCCAGCAGATACGCCATCGGATAATAAAAACAATAATTTTGACCCTACAAAAATAGCTATTGGTAATAGTAATTTAAATACATTAATTAGAGAAATTGCAACTGCTGGTCAGGGTTTTAGTGGAGTCGCTCCAGTACCATCTGAAGGAACTGATTATGCTAAATTAGAAAATGCAAGAAAATTAACACCTAGCGAGTATACATTTAATACCCAATTGGGGTACTTGTCATTAAATCAAAGATTATCTAATGATGAGGTTCTAGCTGTTGCATATCAATATACAATTGGAGATGAAGTGTACCAAGTAGGAGAGTTTGGGACAGATGGTGTAGATGCAACTAATGTAAATTCAACAGGAGTTCCTACTACCCAAAGTTTAATTCTTAAGATGCTAAAAGGAAATTTAGCAAGCGTAACCAAGCCAGCATGGAATTTGATGATGAAGAATATTTATCAAATACCAGGAGCATATCAGTTAAGTGCTAAAGATTTTAAATTTAATATCTTATATTCTGATCCATCACCACTAAATTATATAGAACTAGTTGGGCCATCATTACCAAGTCCTCAAGATTTAGTAACTAGAACGCCTTTGCTAAAAGTATTTAATGTAGATAGATTAGATTATAACAACGACCCACAAAATAACGCAAATGGAACCGCAGGAGATGGTTTTTTCGATTTTATTCAAGGCTTAACAGTCGATACTCAAAATGGTAGAATAATATTTACAACGGTTGAACCTTTTGGAAAACATTTGTTTAATAAACTGCGTTCAAATTTAGTTGAAAACTATAATGGAGATCCAAATTCACTTATAGATTATAATGCGAATCAGAAAAAATACGTTTTCTCAAGTCTATATCGTAAAACTCAAGCTCAAGCTTTACAGGAAAGCGAAAAGAATAAGTTTCAACTTAAAGGAAAATTCAAATCTACTGGAGGAGAAGGAATTTCTTTGGGAGCTGCAAATGTGCCTCGTGGTTCGGTTGTGGTTACTGCAGGAGGAAGGGTTTTACAAGAAGGAATAGATTATAGTGTAAATTATCAAGCAGGACGGGTACAAATCCTAGATCCGTCATTACAAGCTTCGGGAACTCCCATTAATGTTTCGGTCGAAAACAATTCGGTTTTTGGTCAGCAAACTAGAAGATTTATGGGTGTAAATGTTGAACATAAGTTTTCAGATAAGTTTCAGATAGGGGCTACATTGTTAAAAATGACAGAAAGACCATTCACTCAAAAAACAAATTATGGTCAAGAATCTATAAATAACACAATCTTTGGTGCAAATGGAAATTTTTCTACCGAAGTGCCTTTTTTTACAAGATTAGTTAATAAGTTACCTAATTTAGATACTGATGTTCCTTCTAATTTATCATTTAGAGGAGAAGTCGCTTTTCTAAAACCAGGAACATCTAAAACAGATCAATTTCAGGGAGAAGCAACAGTATATGTTGATGATTTTGAAGGTTCTCAATCTACAATAGATATGAAATCTCCTTTTGCTTGGAGTTTGTCTAGTTCACCAGTAGGATTTGGCGGAGAAGTAGCAGAAAATAATTTAGCATACAATGACAAGCGTGCAAAAATGTCTTGGTATTCTATCGATCCAACTTTTTACACAAGTCAGAGACCAGCAGGAATAGATGATAATGACGTTTCTCGAAATAATACAAGAAGAGTTTACAGCTCAGAATTATATCCAAATACTGATATTGCAGTAGGAGAAACTACTGTTGTCCCTACATTAGACATGACTTATTATCCTGCCGATCGTGGACCATATAACTTTAACCCATTAGCAGTAGGCAATACTTTACCAACACCTCAAAATAATTTTGGAGGAATTATGCGTTCTATCTCTTCTACAAATTTTGAACAATCAAATGTAGAATATATTCAGTTTTGGATGTTAGATCCTTATTTTGGAACGGCAAGCGATACAAATTCTGCAAATGTTGGGAAATTGACATTTAATTTAGGTGAAATTTCAGAAGATGTTTTGAAAGACGGACGAAAATCATACGAAAATGGATTGCCAGCTGGTGGTGCTAATTCAAATGTAATAAATACAGCTTGGGGTAAAGTTCCAGCATCACAATCATTAATCTATGCTTTCGACACAGATGAAGCTAATCGAGCACAGCAAGATGTTGGTCTTAACGGATTATCAGATGCCGAAGAAAATGCTAAATATCCAGCTTTTGCAGGGTCAGATCCGGCACAAGATAATTATCAATATTTTCTTAGCGCTTCTGGTTCTATTACCGATAGATATAAAAATTATAATGGTTTACAAGGTAATTCACCAGTAAATGTTTCGGATACTAATAGAGGTTCTACTACAACACCAGACGTAGAAGATATTAATAGAGACAATACGATGAATACTATTGATGCTTATTATAAATTTACGGTAGATGTCAAGCCAGGATTATCATTAGGAGATCAATATGTTTCTGATGTAAGAGAAACTCAAGTTACACTCCCAAACGGGAATACAACGCAGGCAAGATGGGTACAGTTTAAAATTCCAATTTTAGAAGCAACAGCTGCAAATATTGAAGGTGGAATTTCAGATTTTAAGTCTATTCGTTTTATGCGTATGTTTATGTCGGGATTTTCAGATAAAGTTACAGTTCGTTTAGGAGCTTTAGATCTAGTAAGAGGAGAATGGAGAAGATATAATAATACACTCCAAGCTTTAGATATCGATCCAACTGACGATCCAACAGGTTTTGATGTAACTGCTGTAAATATAGAAGAAAATAGTAGCAGATCGCCCATAAGATATGTATCACCTCCAGGTGTGCAACGAGAGCAATTATATAATAATAATTCAGTAATTCAGCAGAATGAACAATCACTTTCACTAAAAGTTTATGATAAAGGGAACCCACAATCTGGAACAAAAGGATTAGAAGCAGGAGATTCTAGAGCAGTTTTTAAGAATGTGGATGTAGATATGCGTCAGTACAAAAAACTAAAAATGTTTCTTCATGCTGAATCATTAAGAAGGACATCTGCAGGCTTTCCAAATGGAGAAAACACACCTATTCAAGACAATGAAATGGTTGCGTTTATCCGTTTTGGGAATGATTTTACAAACAATTTTTATCAAATAGAAATACCATTAAAAGTTACTCAAGAAAATGCAGTATCAGCTTCCGAAATTTGGCCAGTAGAAAATGAAATCGATTTACAAACCGCTTTGTTAACTCAACTTAAAATTTTAAACTTAAAAGGGACTCAGCCTGTTGATGCAAATGGTATTTTCTTTCAAGATGCAGTTGCATTAGATCCTTCAGCAAAAGCAGGAATGAGAATTGGTATTAAAGGAAACCCAAACTTTGGTTATGTAAGAACATTGATGATGGGTGTTAAAAATCCTTCTACGGTTATAAATTCACATAATCGAGGAGAAGTTTGGTTTAATGAACTTCGCCTTGCCGATACGGATAACAAAGGTGGTATGGCAGCTATTGCAAGTCTAGATACCAATCTTGCCGATTTTATGACACTTTCTGCAACAGGGAGAATGAATACCATAGGTTTTGGTTCTTTAGAACAAAGTCCAAACGAACGTAGTCGTGAAGATACTAAACAATATGATATTGTTACAAATATGAACTTGGGTAAATTATTGCCTAAAAAATGGGGAATAAACTTACCATTTAATTATGGTATCGGAGAGCAGATAATCACACCACAATATGATCCATTTAATCAGGATATTAAGCTAAAACAATTGTTAGATGTAACGACAGATTCTGCTGATAAAGCAGAATTTAAAGACCGTGCTATCAATTTTACAAAGAGAAAAAGCATCAATTTTATAGGAGTGAGAAAAGATCGTGGAGCAGAGCAAAAACAACATTTTTATGATCCAGAAAACTTAACGGTTTCCTATTCGTATAATTCAGTCGAGCACCATGATTTTGAAATAGAGAATGTAGAAGACAAGCAAGTAAGAACATCTGCAGATTATGCTTTCTCATTTCAGCCAAAACCTATTGAGCCATTCAAAAACACAAAGTTTATGAAGAAAAGTAGTTGTTGGAAAATGTTGAGTGATTTCAATTTTAATTATTTGCCTACTAGTATAAACTTTAGTTCTTCTATTATGCGACAATATAATAAACAACAATATCGACAAATTGATGTACAGGGAATTGGATTAGATCCTTTGTATAAACGTAATAATATGTTTAATTATAATTATGGTTTTAATTATAATTTAACTAAAACTTTGCGAGTTAATTATACAGCAACAACAGCGAATTTAGTTAGAAATTATTTAGATGCAAATAACAATCCTATCGATGATTTTACAATTTGGGATGATTACTGGAACATAGGTACGCCAAATCAACATTCACAGCAATTAACTGCTAATTATGAATTACCTATAAACAAAATTCCAGTATTGGCATTTATAAAATCTGATTATACTTATACAGGGGATTATTCTTGGCAAAGAGCGTCTTTAGCATTACAAGCTTTTGATGATGGTGCAGGAAATATTTACGATTTAGGAAATACAATCCAGAATGCAAATTCACACAAGCTGAATACAGCATTTAATATGGATGCTTTTTATAAATATATTGGACTAACAAAAGGAATAAAACAAAAACAAGCTCCAAAAACGCCAGTTACGCCAACTGCTCCACCAAAACCAGGAGAAAAAGTAGTTGCAAAACCAAAAATTAAAGAGGTAAAACCTAACGTTTTTCTAGACGGACTAATAGGCTTAGCGACTAGTATAAAAAATATTCAAATAAATTATAATGAGACTAGTGGTACAATGCTTCCTGGGTATTTGCCATCAATTGGGTTTTTAGGCTCGTCTAAGCCAACATTAGGATTTGTATTTGGTTTACAAGATGATGTGCGTTTTGAAGCAGCGAAGAATGGTTGGTTAACAAATTATCCTGAGTTTAATCAGAATTTTACACAAGTAAAAACAAAGCATATTACGGCAAATGCAAATATCGAATTATTTCCAGATCTAAAAATAGATTTAATTGCTGATAGAACTTATTCAGATAATTTTTCAGAACAATTTGATGTAAGTGGTGGTAATTATAATTCACATTCTCCTTATAATTATGGAAATTTTTCGATTTCAACAGTTTTAATTAAAACAGCTTTTTCTCCAAGTGATGAAGTAACATCAACAGCATTTGATAATTTTAGACAAAATAGACTTGTAGTAGCAGATAGATTGGCTACAATTTCTTACGGAACAGCAGAATTTCCTAGAGTTACAGACGTTAATAACCCAAATTATGGATTTCCAATAGGTTTTGGAAAAAATAATCAAGCAGTTTTATTGCCTTCATTCTTAGCAGCTTATACTGGGGGTGATGCTTCTGGAGTTTCATTGGGAGCGTTTAAAAATATTCCAATTCCTAACTGGACCGTAAAATATACAGGACTAATGAGGTACAAATTCTTTAAAGATAAATTTAAAAGATTTTCTGTACAACATGCCTACAAAGCGGCATATACAATGAACTCTTTCCGTTCTAATTTTAAATATACAGACCCGGCTTCTACTGATACAGGTGGTAATTTTGAAAACAAAAATATTATTGGTAATGTTAATTTAACAGAACAATTTAGTCCGTTAGTCAGACTAGATTTTGAAATGAAAAGTTCTATAAAAATTCTTGCCGAAATGAAAAAAGATAGAACAATGTCATTAAGTTTCGATAATAATTTACTAACTGAATTAAAAGGAGTCGAATATGTTGTTGGATTAGGATATCGTATAAAAGATGTGCAAATAAAATCTCGATTAGCCGACAACGCAACAGGGCTAATAAAGAGCGATGTAAATATTAGAGCTGATGTTTCGTTTAGAAATAACAAAACAATAGTTAGAAACTTAGATTACAATAATAACCAATTGGCAGGAGGGCAAAACATCGTGTCTTCTAAGCTAACTGCAGATTATGCTTTTAGTAAAAACTTAACGACACTTTTCTTTTTCGATTACACATTCTCTAAAGCGGTTATTTCAACATCATTTCCACTAACCACTATTCGTGGGGGATTTACAATTAGATACAACTTTGGAAATTAATTATTAAAAAATAAGATTATTACAGTAATAATTTTACTTTTGTTTCAAATTAAAACTAAATAATAAAATGAACATACCAGCTAATTTAAAGTACACAAAAGACCACGAATGGATAAGTATTGATGGAGACATTGCTACAGTAGGAATTACCGATTTTGCTCAGAAAGAATTGGGAGATATTGTATATGTTGAAGTAGAGACACTAGATCAAAAACTAGCACAAGATGAAGTTTTTGGGACTGTTGAAGCTGTAAAAACAGTGTCAGATCTATTTTTGCCGCTTTCTGGCGAAATAATCGAATTTAATGAAGCACTAGAAGTAACGCCAGAAGTTGTAAATTCAGATCCTTATGGGGAAGCTTGGATGATTAAGGTGAAGATTTCTAATCCATCTGAAATTGAAAATTTACTTTCTAGTGATGATTATAAAAAACTTATTGGCGCCTAATAAAAATGCATTTTGGGTTGCGTTTTTTTGGACTTTACTAATACTTTATTTAAGTTTAAAAAAGACAATAGACGTCCCGAAATTTAGTTTTCCAAACGAAGATAAAATAGTTCATTTTACCTTCTATTTAGGTTTCGTTATACTGTGGTATAGATATTTGTTGTTAAGAAATAGTATTTTGCTAAACAATAAAATTGCATTGGTAATCATTTCAATTTTTTTTGGAATTGCTGTCGAATTTGCACAAAAATACCTAACAACAACACGACAAGCAGATATTTGGGATGTTGTAGCCAATAGTATAGGAACTTTAGTTGGGATTTTTGTAGCAACAAAGCTCTTTAAAGAAAATAAAACATCAAAAGTGTTAGATAATTAAAAGTTGAAGAAAAACATCCCATTTCGATGGGATTTTTCTATTTTTATACCTTCAAAATCTCAAGTTAAATGATTATCAAGCAATATCTAGATTCTACCTACTTAAAAACAGCAGCACAAGCTAATTTGTCTGAAATTGAAAACACTAAAGTGGTCGAAAATTTCATTCATGAAGCTATTGTCGAGGAATTTAAATTGGTTATGATTCGTCCTGACAAGGTCCAGTTGGCTAAAAAAATGATTAATAAGACCAATTCTAAAGTTTTAATAGGAACCGTTATAGATTTTCCAGAAGGAAATTCTAGCTTAGACAAAAAACTGGAAGAAGCGCAAGAAGCTATAAACAATCATGCTGACGAACTTGATTTTGTAATAAATTACGAAGCTTTCAAAAAAGGTGAAACAGCATTGATAAAACAAGAAATTATTGCTTGTACTCAATTGGGATTATCACATAAGAAAGTAGTAAAATTTATTATTGAAGTAGCCGCACTTACAAATCATCAAATTATTCAGATTTCGGTATTAATAAAAAACACAATTATTGCGAATTTTAAAGAAGAGCATTTTGCACATATATTTGTAAAATCATCGACAGGTTTTTATAAAACGGAAGATAATTTGCCAAACGGAGCTACAATTCCTACAATTATTTTAATGTTAGAAAACTCAAATCCGCTTCCAGTAAAAGCAGCTGGTGGCGTGAGAACGTTAGAGGAAGCTTTGGCAATGATTAGATTGGGTGTAAAAAGAATAGGAACATCGGCAGCGAAGACCATTGCAGACGGAAATGTTTCTACAGGAAATTATTAAAAAAAATAAAATGAAAAAATACCTTTTACTAATTACAGCTTTTTTCTTAGCCCAAAATTTATTTTCGCAAGTAAGCAACCAAGAAAAGTTCCCTGTTTTCCCAGCTTGTTCAAACACAATGAATCAGGAATTGGAAACTTGTTTTTATAATCAACTACAAGACTTTTTTTTTAATAATTTTCAATTGCCAGAAGTAGCAAAACAAAATAATTTCAAAGGTAAAATAATTACGTTGTTTGAAGTTGATAGTACAGGAACATTCAAAGTTTTGTATACAGATGCGATGTATTCGGAACTAATAACCGAAACTAAAAGAGTTTTTTCGGCTTTGCCAAAAATTACGCCGCCAACTTATAACGGGAAGCCAACATATGCAAAATATACATTTACAATAGCAATTCCTTTGCAAAGTGCGGCGCAAATTGCACAAGAAAAATTATTGCAAGAAAACAAAATTGCAAATTCAACATCGGTTTTAGCAAACAAAGAAAATCCAGAATATGAGTCGGTAAAACTAAACTATAAAGAATTTAAGAATCCTCAATTCAAAAGTCATCTTAATATTCCTTTCTCACATAATTTGTATACGAATTTTGATGCAGAGATGAATCAAGTCGGGACTAATAATCATACAGCCTCAAAACCATATACTTATTCTGAGGTGGCAAAATATCATAATTTTGATGAAGCTTATAATGCAATCAAAATAAATAAAGAAGGTTGGTGGGGACGAAAATTATTTAACGAAAATTTAGTTGCCATACAAGGGGAAGATTATTGGTTTACACTAAATCCTATTTTCGATTTGCGTATGGGAAAAAGTAACCCAAGTACCGAAGATTATACCTATGTAAACACACGTGGTTTGCAGATACAAGGCGGATTGGGGGAACAATTAGACTTTACAACAACCATTTACGAAAGTCAAGGTTTTTTTGCAGATTATTATAACAGATATGCAGAATCGTTGAGACCAGACAGTAACTATCTTACAACGACTCCTAATACTGGAAATCCAGCTATTATTCCAGGAATAGGTATTGCAAAAGATTTTAAAACTACGAAATATGATTTTCCTTCTGCCGATGCGAATATTACTTACACGCCAAATAAGCATCTTAATTTGCAATTGGGTTACAGCCGAAATTTTATAGGTGACGGTTATCGTTCTTTGTTGGAAGGTGATGGAGCGAGTCCATATCCATTTTTCAAAATAAATACTACATTCTGGAAAATAAAATACACCAATACTTACATGTGGCTTAAAGATGTTCGTAAAGATGTTGTTTTAGATAGGACATATGCTACAAAATATATGGCCAATCATTATTTGAGTTGGAATGCTTCAAAGAGGTTAAATATTGGTTTTTTTGAATCGGTAATTTGGACAAATGACAACAATCGTGGCTTTGATCTTAATTTTGTAAACCCAATTATTTTTTATCGTTCGGTTGAATTTTCTTCGTCTGCAAGAAGCGGAAATGCCGTTTTAGGAATTACTTCTAAATATAAATGGAATAATAATATTAATTTATACGGACAATTCTTGCTCGACGAATTCTCGCTTGGTGATGTGAAGTCTGGAGAAAAAAGCTGGAAAAATAAATATGGTTATCAGTTGGGAGCGAAATATTTTAATGCTTTTGGTGTAAAAAATTTATACCTGCAAGCAGAATATAATCATGTTCGTCCTTATGTATATGCGCATAGCAATCCAATTACAAATTATGGGCACAATAATCAAAGTATGGGTCACAACTGGGGATCTAATTTTAAAGAGCTAACGGGAATTATGCGTTTCAATAAAAAGAGATTGTTTGCAGATGCAAAAATAAGTGTAGGAATTCGTGGTTTCGATTTTGATACAGCAACTGATGCAAAAAATTACGGCTCTAATATTTATAAAGACTACGATTTAGATAGGGCTTATGAAAAAGAAGTTTCTGTGGGGCAAGGAAATAAAACGAATGTTTTTATTGCTGATATTCAGGCGGGATACTTATTAAACCCAAGTACAAATTTAAAACTCTTTGGTAATTTAATTTACAGAAACTTTTCGCCACAAGTAAATACAACGACAACATTCAAAGAGAGTACCACTTGGTTTTCGATAGGATTGCGTGCCGATGTGTTTAACTGGTATTTGGATTACTAAGTTCAATTACGAATTAGGAATTAAAAATTACGCCCGATATAAAAGAAATATAAAAAAGCATCTTGCTTTTTTATATTTCAAACAATCAATATCAAACGTAATTCGTAATTAATTATTACCTTTGCAAAGTTTTAAAAAATAAATATTTCTGCCTTGAGCGCAACAAATACATTTCCTTCCATAAAATCTATCTTTAACGATTTCAAAGAAATTACCAAAGCTGGTTTGGCTATTAGCGTAGTTTTTTCTTCATTGGCGGGATACTTGCTTGGAATTCATGAGTTTAATCTTACTACTGTTTATGTTTTACTAATGCTTGCCATTGGTGGGTATTGCATGGTCGGTGCTTCAAATGCTTACAATCAAATCATCGAAAAAGATTTAGATGCCTTGATGGACAGAACTAAAAATCGTCCAATCCCTGCTGGAAGAATGTCTGTAAACACCGCTTTTATAATTGCAACAACATTAACAATAATAGGTCTAGCGATTTTGTATATGATAAACCCTAAAACAGCAATGTTTGGGGCGATTTCAATATTTTTATACACTTGTCTTTACACACCACTTAAAACAGTAACATCGTTATCGGTTTTTGTAGGTGCTTTTCCTGGAGCAATACCATTTATGTTGGGTTGGGTTGCTGCTACAAATGATTTTGGTATTGAAGCAGGAACACTATTTTTAATTCAATTTTTCTGGCAATTTCCTCATTTTTGGGCAATAGGCTGGTTCTTATTTGAAGATTACAAAAAAGGAGGTTTCTTCATGTTGCCAACAGGAAAAAGAGACAAAGGAACTGCGATGCAAATCATTTTATACACACTTTGGCTTACAGCAGCATCCGTTTTGCCAAGTTTTGGTTACACGGGGAGATTGTATTTGACTCCAGTTTCGGCTGTAATTGTAGGTTTTTTAGGTTTGTGGATGCTTGTTTATGCTGTCAAATTATACAAAAATAAAACAGATAAATCTGCAAAAACATTAATGTTAGTAAGTGTTGCTTATATATCGCTAATTCAAGTGGTATATATATTAGATAAATTTTTAAGATAATAATTATGGAAGGAATGACTATTCAAGAGCATAACGAAAGAAAAGCAAGATCTTACAAATTGTTGTTGCTTTTTGGGATGATAAGTATGTTTATGGTTTTTGCAGGGCTAACGAGTGCTTACTTGGTAAGTTCATCAAGAAAAGATTGGGTTCACACTATGATTTTGCCACCAGCATTTACTTTTAGTACAATTGTTATTATAATAAGTAGTTTGACTATTTATTTAGCAAAAAAGGCAATTAAAAAAGATGACAGGAAAAAAACAACTTTATTTTTATTAACCACTTTAGGTTTAGGAATAGCTTTTGTTCTTTTGCAATTAAAAGGATTTAGTCAGGTAATAGAAATGGGTTATTTTTTTACAGGAAGTGCGAGTACGGTTACTTCATCTTTTCTGTATGTTTTAACAGTTTTGCACCTAACACATCTTGCAGGAGGTATAATTTCGTTATTAATTATAATTTATAATCATTTTAAACAAAAATACAATTCTACTCAAAGCACTGGTATAGAGCTTGGTGCGATGTTTTGGCATTTTCTAGATATTCTTTGGGTATATTTGTTTTTATTTTTATATTTCGTAAAATAAGAAAATATTGTAAATTTGACAACTTTATAAACACAATTCTATGGCAACGACAGTTACTACTAGTGCTGAAGGCAAAACTTGGGGCGGCGGAAATGAGCCGATGAATGCTAGTTACGGAAAAATGATGATGTGGTTTTTCATCGTTTCCGATGCATTAACATTCTCAGGATTCTTGGCAGCATACGGTTTTTCAAGATTTAAATTTATCGAAACTTGGCCTTTGGCTGATGAAGTTTTTACACACTTTCCTTTTATGCATGGTGTTTCTGCACCTATGTATTATGTGGCATTTATGACGTTTGTTCTGATTTTTTCATCAGTAACAATGGTTCTAGCAGTAGACGCTGGTCATCAAATGAAAAAAGACAAAGTAGTTCTTTACATGTTTCTTACAATCATTGGAGGTTTTATATTTGTAGGCTCACAAGCTTGGGAATGGAAAAATTTTATCAAAGGGGAATATGGTGCAGTAGAGACTAAAGGAGGTTCTATATTACAATTTGAAAAAGTTGACAAAGAGCTTTCAACAGCTGGTCATATTGTTTACAAAAGAGTAGCACTTGCTGAATTTGCAGCAGATATTCCTACTGAAAGAGTAGAAGATACTAAGAGCAAAGGAATTTGGTTCTTTGGGAACGAGACTTTACCAACTTATTCTGTAGAGGAAGTGGTAGAAGGATTTAAATCACATTCAGATGTGTTAATTCGTACAGAAGTGATTGATCCAAAAACAAAAAGAAAAGTTACTTTAACTCGTGAAGAATCACTAAAAAGAATTGAAGGAACTAGATATGTAGTAGAAGGTGCTAACTTGGTTCGTAATGAATATGGGCAAAAATTATTTGCCGATTTCTTCTTCTTTATTACTGGTTTTCACGGATTTCACGTATTTTCTGGAGTAATGATTAATGTTTTAATTTTCTTTAATGTACTTTTAGGAACTTATGATAAAAGGAAAACATACGAAATGGTCGAAAAAGTAGGTTTATATTGGCACTTTGTCGATTTAGTTTGGGTGTTTGTATTTACATTCTTCTACCTAGTTTAATTTTAATAAGAAAAATATATATTGTTATGTCACACGAACACGTATCAAATGTAGGGAGAATCTGGAAAGTATTCGGATTATTATCAATAATTACAATAGTAGAGGTTATTTTAGGAATTGTTAAACCTGATTTTTTACATTTTAATACTTTTTTAAGTATGAATTTGTTAAACTGGATTTTCATCACATTGACAGTGTATAAAGCATATTGGATTATGTGGGCTTTTATGCACCTAGAAGGAGAAACTGCTTCATTGCGTTGGGCAGTTGTAGGAACAGTTGTGTTCTTAATTATTTATTTAGTATTTATTTTGCTAGTTGAAGCTGATTATATATTCGAAGTTTTTAAAAACGCCACCATTAAATGGAATTTTTAACAACATATTAATTCAAAAAAGAGCTCCTATTACGGGAGCTTTTTTTATTTTTGTACTCAAATAAATTATATTTTACCCATGAGAAATAAATTAGTCCTAATTGTCCTTCTAATACTTCCTGTTTTAATTTATTTAATATTTGCAACAGCAACACATAATTCACTTTTTTTGCCAACCATTTCTAGGAATAACAAAGAATTGCCCAAATGGAAAAGTTTAGATGGTAAGCCAGTTTCTCTATTAAATAAAATTACAGTACTTGGGTTTTTAGGAAATGATGTTTATAAGAATGAAGAAAATTTATTTAATCTGAACCAGAAAATATACGGAAAATATGAAGGTTTTCATGATTTTCAATTGGTAATGATAGTTCAAGAAGGTTCTGAGAAACAAGTGGAAGATTTGTTAGAAAAATTATCCAGATTTTCTGAAGATTTATCAGGCTGGAAATTTGTTTTTGCCAAACCTAATGAGATTCAGTCATATTTTGATTCATTTAAATTACATGACCATCTTAATCAAAACTTTAGCACAACAAAGGTTATTATCATAGATAAAGATAAAAACCACCGCGGAAGAAAAGGAAAAAATAAAGAAGGTAAAAACGAATATAAAGAAAGTTACAATACAAATTCTGCTGCCGATTTGCATAACGATATGTCTGACGATGTAAAAATTATGTTGAGAGAATATCGATTAGCTTTGAAACGCAACAACAAAAGAAAAGATTTCCGTTTACACGAAAGTAGATAATTATTAAATATGAAAAATAAATCATACATAGGTACCGCTTTTATTATTCTAGTTTTTGGAATTTATTTTGTTCCTAAAATTATAGACAGAATAAAAAATAATGATGTAGTAAAAGGCGATAGATTAAATATTGAAGGAACACCAACATCGACTAAAAGTGATTTGATGACTATAGGAAAAGCGCCAATTTTTTCACTCATAAATCAAGATAAAGTAATGATTTCTAACGAAAGTTATAAAGGGAAAGTTTATGTTGTCGAGTTTTTCTTTTCTACTTGCCCATCTATTTGTCCCATTATGAATAGAAATATGAAATTAGTTCAAGAAGCATTTGCTACAAATACTAATTTCGGAATTGCTTCCATAACCATAGATCCAAAAAATGATACGCCCGAAGTCCTAAAAAAACACGCTGAATTAATAAGTGCAAAAGGTATAAATTGGAATTTTCTTACTGGAGATAGAACTAAAATTTTTGAAATTGCAAATAAAGGTTTCAATTTGTTTGTTGGTCAAAATACAAAAATACCTGGAGGATTTGAACATTCCGGATTCTTTGCTTTAATCGATAAAAACGGAAATATTCGTTGCCGAAAAGACGAATTTGGGAATCCGATTATTTATTATGATGGTTTAGAACAAAAAGGAGTAACGGCAATAAAACAAGATATCACTAAATTATTAGCAGAATAAAAATGGAAAATAAGATTTCAGAAAAAAAGTATAATGTTTGGATTACAATATTATCAATAGCAATTCCACTTGTGGTAGCCATTCTATTTAAAGTAAAACTAAGAGATTTAGGTTTCGATGTAAAACCGTTATCTTTTTTACCACCTATTTATGCAACAATTAATGGGATTACAGCCATAGTATTAGTTTGGGCGGTTATTTCTATCAAAAATGGAAAATGGAAGCTACACGAAAATTTAATGAAAACGGCTATCGCACTTTCGGTAGCATTTTTAGCAATGTATGTGGCGTATCACATGACATCTGAAGCTACAAAATACGGAGGAGATGGTGTTTTGAAAGCAGTTTACTTTTTTATCTTAATTACTCATATTACATTGTCTATAGTTACTATTCCATTGGTTTTAGTTACTTATGTTCGTGCCTTGGCAGAAAAATTTGACAAGCACAAAAAAATAGCAAAAATCACTTTTCCTATTTGGTTGTATGTTGCTGTAACTGGTGTGATTGTTTACTTGATGATTTCTCCTTATTATGTTAGCTAGAGTCGAAAGTCAAAAGCCAGCCATAGGAGTAGCAGACCTGAGCGAAGCTAAAGTCAAAAGCCCAAGAACTACCATCCTCACGCTTATTGCTTATTGCTTATTGCCTATTGCTTCAAATGCGCAATGCGCAATGTGCCGTGCTTCGCTAGAAAGCTCAGGAGACGTATCTCAAGCAGAAGCTGTAAATGACGGGATTATATACTTAATGATTATTCCTTATGTTTTAGTCGTTCTTATTGCTTTTGCAGTTTATAGAATGTATAAGAAGAAAAACTAACTACATTCCATTTATATTTACTTTCACATTTCCTGTTATATTCAAAAAAGCAACAATAGCATTATTGGTAAGTTGTACTTTTTCGAAAGTAATGTCGTTTAATTTTCCGTTTACAAAAACGCCAGTCATGGGAGAGTAATTGTTTAAGTATTTTAGAATGTTTTGTTTTCCTTCTTCTAAATTAGGTTGTATAGAATAACGACAATTTTCTCTTATTTTGTTTAATATTAAACCTTGTGCAAACCAATTGGCGGTTTTCATGAGTTTACTTTTGGTTTCTAAGGCGTAATCTAAATTATCAAAAAACAATTCTTTGGTTTCTGCATTATATTGAGGGAAACCAGATAAATAAATGCGTCCGTTTAAGCTTCCAAGCATATCTAATGCAATAACCATTTTGCCTTGTTTGTGCCAGATTTCTACATTTTGAATGGTAACTTTTCGTTTTCCAGAACCAAATTCTTTTCCTTTAAAATTAGCAGTCATTACTCTCGAAGCATCTTGATAAGTAGAAACTGCAGCGATATTTGCCATTACTTTTTCGGGTAAATTAGCAATGGGTTTTAATACCATTTTTTCTTTGGCAAAATTAGGCTTAGGCTTTTGTCCAATATACGACTCCATTAGGCATTTAAGACCAACAGTCATTGAAACGGCATTTTTTTGTAAAGTAGCTTCGGTAGCATATATCTCTTGTGGAGTTACTTTTAGCCAAGTCTGATACGTTGGACTCATCTCAAACGGGATACTTGCTTTTTGCATCATTTCGAGAATATTAGATTTAAAATCAAGTGATTTTTCTAACGATTCATCAATGGTTTTTTCAATTTTATTTCTAAAAATGCGTATAGTTGGATTTACTAAATAAGTAATAGGAATTTCTTTTCCAGCAATGATGATTGTAGGGCTTTCTTGCCATTCAAAATCTTCTAATTCGGTTGTGGTAGTAATTTTCCAATTACTCATTTTTACATCACTCAAGAAAGTAACTGTTCCGTTTAGGTTTAGCTCGCGAGTATCATATAAATTAATTCCCAATGCCGATGTTCCGTATCTGACTTTTGCCCAAATTTTTAGCGGAACAATTGTTTTGAGTTTATTGTTTTCTTCCGAAATTAATATGGGCGCATTCTTCCATATTTTCATTTCGGTTTTATCATCATCAATATTATGGTCGTCATAAATTAATCCAACTAAAGCTTTATTGGCTTGGTTTTCAATGTCTTTTAGTGTCAATGTTACTGGAAAACTAATGTAAGAAGAAGTTACCGGATAAGCTATAGGTGTCGCTTCGTCTGGCTCGGGCTTCATAAGTTCTATTTTTTGAGTTGTCGAGCAACTGGTGTAAAAAACCATTATTATAAAAAATCCAATAATTCGTAAAATGTTTTTCATCAAAAAAAGTAATTTGAACAAATGTAAAATTATTTTTTAATTTTTTTCATCCATTAATTGTAACAAATTGTTAAAGCAGGAGTCTTATTGTAAATTTAATTAGAAAAGATTAAATTCGTTATGCAAAAAACTTCGATATTATATAAAATGCAAAATATAAAAAACTTATTTTTAATAATTACAACATTATTCTGCTCTTTTGTTTCTTTTGGTCAAGCCAAAAAATGGACACTAGAAGAATGTGTAACTTATGCGGTCGAACATAATATTTCGATAAAACAATCTGCTTTAGATAATCAGTTGTCTGATATTTCTAAAAAAGATGCTATAGGAAAATTTCTTCCTTCGATAAATGCACAAGGTTCTCATTCTTGGAATATTGGTTTAAATCAGAATATTACTACAGGTTTGTTGGAAAATCAAACCACACAATTTACTTCGGCTGGATTAAATGTTGGAATAGATATTTATAAAGGTTTGCAAAACCAAAACCAATTGCGAAAAGCAAATCTTAGTAGAATTGCTTCTCAATATCAACTAACAAAAATGCAAGAAGATGTTTCATTAAATGTGGTAAATGCTTATTTGCAAATACTTTTTAATAAAGAAAATCTAAAAGTACAACAACAACAATTAGCTTATGACAACAAACAATTAGAAAGAACTAATGAGCTTGTAGATGCAGGAGTAATCCCTCGTGGAGATTTACTTGATGTGAAAGCGACTGTAGCAACGGATAATCAGAGAATGATTGCTGCCGAAAATGCATTATTTTTATCTAAATTAAGTTTAGCGCAGTTGCTGCAAATAGATGATTTTCAAGAATTTGATATTGCCGATGCAGAGATTCCTGTTCAAGAAAGCACGATTTTAATGCAGGATCCAAAAATAATTTTTGACAAAGCAAAAGAAACTAGAACCGATTTGAAAATTGCTCAAACAAATGTACAAATTGCTGAAAAAAGTGTTCAAATTGCTCGAGGTGCTTATCAGCCAACATTGCAAGGTTTTTATAGTTTTAGTACCCGTGCGGGATATTCAAATAGAGTAGTGGGATTTGTACCAAATACGAGCAATCCAACATCGGTAATTGGCTATGTAGACGGCACAAATCAAGCTGTTTTGCAACCTAATTTTTCTACAGTTTTAGGTAAGCCAGATGCCGTTTTTAATCAGTTTAGTGATAACAAAGGACAAAATTTTGGATTAAATTTAAATATTCCAATTCTTAACGGATTTTCAGTAAGAAATAATGTGGCCCGTTCAAAAATTGCATTAGATCGTTCGAAAATAACATTACAGCAACAAGAATTAGATTTAGAAAGAACAGTCTTTACAGCTTATACCGATACAAAAGGCGCGCAAAAAACGCATGAAGCAGCAGTTTCAACCTTAGAAGCAAGACAGCAAGCATTCAATTATGCTAAAGAAAGATATGAAGTAGGATTGATGAATGTTTTCGATTTCAATCAGGCACAAACTTTATATGTAAATGCCCAATCGGAAGTTTTAAGAACCAAATACGATTATATTTTTAGAACTAAAATTTTAGAATTTTACTTCGGAATTCCAATTATTAAAAAACAATAAATTATCATGAAGATTAAGATATATTTAATGATATTAATTGTTATTGGTTTAAGTTTTTCAACGTATGCCCAAAATCTAAATATTCTAAGAATTGAAAATGGGAAAAATAAGTTTAAAGGGAAATTAACAACAGATCAGTTTGCTAAATTTAAGGTTTTTATTGAAATAACATCAGAATTTAAATTAGTTGATGGGAATAATTTTATAATTAATTATAAACAGCCATTTACTGATTGTTTTTACAATCAGTATGAAAATGATGAAAACTCTAGTATTAAATGGCTTGAAAAAAATGTTTATTCAGGAATTGATATTAAGTTTCCAACTTTAAATCTATTTTATCAGTCTAAGGCTATTGTCGATAAAAAAAGTAAAATAAAATTTGATTTAACAAATTTTATTTATAATAATTTCATGAGACATAATGAACTATGTTTTGGATTATTGATTGTTAATTCATTGGGAGAATATAGGCTTCTAATAGGAGAATATACGTCAAAAGATGTTAGCAAATTTGAAGAAGAATTAAAAATTAATTAAAATATTATCATGACAAAAAAAACAAAATATATTTTACTAGGATTAGTAGTTACCACAGTTGTAGGCGCAATATACCTTAAAAAATCAGGAGCTATAGGAGATAATAACAAAGGTAAAGAGGTGGAAATTGCTGCAATAGCACAACGAACTGTAATCGAAACGGTTTCTGGAACTGGTAAAATTCAACCCGAAATCGAAGTGAAAATTTCATCAGAAGTTTCAGGAGAAATTATTGCTCTTCCAGTAAAAGAAGGACAAACGGTCAAAAAAGGAGATTTATTAGTAAGAGTAAATCCCAAATTATATACACAAGGACTTAATCGTTCACAAGCGGGTTTGTCTAATACTAAAGCTGGTTTGAGTCAAACTGATGCGCAGTTTAAAGAATCAAAAGCCAGTTATGAGAGAAGCAAAAAATTATATGATAAAGGTATAATTTCTAGAGCAGAATGGGACAAATCTGTAGCGACTTATGAAGGTGCTCAGGCAGCAAAGCAAGCGGCATATTATAATGTGCAAAGTGCATCGGCTACAGTAAATGAGTCGAGAGAAAATTTAGGCAAAACAGCTATTTATGCACCAGTTGATGGAACAATTTCTAAACTTGGAGTAGAGTTAGGTGAGCGTGTTTTAGGAACGCAACAAATGACTGGTACAGAAATGATGCGTGTTGCAGATCTAAATAACATGGAGGTTGAAGTCGATGTTAATGAGAATGATATTGTGAAAATTGCAATTGGAGATTCTGCAAAAGTTGAAGTAGATGCTTATTTAAAAAAAGAATTTAGAGGAATTGTAACTAGTATTTCTAATTCTGCAAGTACAGCGCTTTCTGCAGATCAGGTTACAAATTTTAAAGTAAAAGTTAGAATACTTAAAGAATCTTATCAAGACTTAATGGTAGGAAAACCATCGAATTTTTCTCCTTTTCGTCCAGGAATGACAGCAACTGTCGATATTATAACCACCCGTAAAGAAAATATTGTTGCTGTTCCTATTAGTGCTGTTGTAATGAGAACAGATACCACTTCTTCGCGTAAAGAATTTGTTGTAGAAGATAAAAATTCAGATAAAGAAGGTGAAGTGCCAGAGGTAAAAAATGAGAAAAGATATGAATGTGTTTTTGTTAAAGTTGGAGATAAAGTAAAACTTCGTATTGTAACAACAGGAATTCAAGATGATACTTATATAGAGATAATTTCGGGTCTTAAAAAAGGAGAAACTATTGTTACAGGACCTTACACAACGGTTACTAAAGAATTAAATCCTGGTGATGTAGTTTATGTGAAAACTAAAGAGCAGATTGCTGCCGAAAAGAAAAAAGATAATAAAGAGAGCTAACAAATAAAAAAAAGCCGAAAATTGATTTAAATTTTCGGCTTTTTTTTATGCTTTTACATCACATTTTTTTGTTTTTCTAGAAATACATCTGCTTGTAATTCGAGTAATTCCTTCGCTCGTTTTCTCTTATATTCGTACAGTTCTTTTTCATTTCGAATATCATCATAAATCTTATCATAAATATAAGCATCGGTTTGTTTTTGAAGATTTCGTTGGTGAATATTTTGTTCGATATGTGTTTTTAGCGCGGTTTCGTTATCTTCTAATTTATAATCATATTCTCCTTTTGGAGACAACATTTTAGCAATAATTGGAGAGGTTTCAATAGCTAAAAACAAAAGCATAATAAAAAATGAAGGAAGAGATGGTAACTTTCCTAAAGCATTTATTCGTGCCATTAGACCATCAAAACGATCAATAATAGGTTGTGTGTCGGTTACTTTTTTGTCTAAATCAGCTTGTAATAATTTAGATTTTTTCTCTTTTTCGGCAATTTTTACCAAATTATTTTTCTGTAAAGTATCTAATTCTTTTTTTGCTAAATCGTGTTTGGAGATTTTTTCTTTAAAAACTGGACCTTTGCCTAATTTCTTAGTACCAGCAGTTCCTTCGGCTTCTGCTATATAAGTTTCGTAATACGCATTTACTTCTTTTTCTTTTTTAGAAATTTGAGATTTTAAACTATCAATTTCGGATTTATTTTTATCTAAATCAGATTTAAAATAATCAGAAACCTGCTTTTTATTGGCCATTGCCAATTGATTTTTCTCTTTTAGCAGAACTGTGTTTATTTCCTTTTCGAAAATTTTAATTTCTAATGGTTTCGAAATTACAATGGCAATAATCATGGCCAAAATAATCCTTGGCGTTGCTTGTAGAAACTCGTTCCATAATCGATCACGTTTTCTAATAGTAGATACAATAAATCGGTCGAGATTAAAAATAAGAAAAGCCCATACAATTCCGAAAGAAACGGAAGGATAAATACTGTCGAAAACAGTAAAAAGCGCATAACTACTGGCGATAAAAGCCATAATAGCTGTAAAGAAAACCGTGGCTCCAATACCTACATACTTGGTTTGTTCGCCTTCAGAACAAGAGGAAAGTAAATCCCTATCTGCGCCGGAGCACAGAATAAAAAAACGTTTTAACATGATTGATTTTGATTTGATTGATGATGTACAAATTTAACGCCAAAAATCTAAATTCAGTATAAAACGTTGATTTATTTTTTATAAAACCTTAATTATTAAATATTTGCTCTGAAAGCATTTTGTAATTTTCATAGTTATTTGCCACAAGTAAAGACAAATGCTGGGGGAATATTTAGGAAAGTAAAATTTATATCTACTTTCTTAAAAAGTGATTTCAATTTTGATAAGGCGTTTAATGAATATTGAAACTGAATAAATTTTCCTTTTTCTGACAAAACTTCAAAAGAGTTTTTTAAAATATTGTCTACAACTACATCTGGAATCATAGCAAAAGGCAATGAAGAAATAATATAATCTGCTTTTTTCTGATTGTGTAAAAGTAGGTAATGGTCTATTTTTTCTGCGCTATCATTTATAACAATTAATCGAGAATCATTAATAGTCATTAATTCATCATGAAATGCAGGATTAATTTCGAATGTTAATAATATAGCATTAGAAGACATTTTTTCTAATAATTTATGTGTAAAAACGCCAGTTCCCGGGCCAAATTCGACGATGCAATTTGCGGTGTCAAAATGAATTGGCTTTAACATTTTTTTTGCAAGAAAAGAGGAACTTGGCGACAAAGCACCAATGGTTCCTCCTGATTTGAAAACTTCTGAGATAAACTTTTTTTTGCTCAAAGTATTTGTGATTATTTGCTTAATTCTACAAAATACTTGTAAAATAATGGAATGGTTTCAATTCCTTTTAGGTAATTAAAAATTCCGAAATGTTCATTTGGTGAATGAATCGCATCACTATCTAAACCAAATCCCATAAGTATTGTTTTGCTTTTTAGTTCTTTTTCGAACAAAGCTACAATAGGAATACTTCCGCCAGAACGAACTGGAATTGCAGGAACTCCAAAAGTTTCGGTGTAAGCCATGTTTGCTGCTTTGTAACCAATACTGTCTATTGGAGTCACATAACCTTGACCGCCGTGATGTGGTTTTACTTTGACCGTAACTCCAGAAGGGGCAATACTTTCAAAATGTTTGGTAAATAATGTTGTAATATCTTCCCAATCCTGATTAGGAACCAGACGCATCGATATTTTTGCGAAAGCTTGACTCGCAATAACGGTTTTTGCACCTTCGCCAGTGTATCCTCCCCAGATTCCGTTTACGTCTAATGTTGGACGAATGGAGTTTCTTTCGTTAGTAACATATCCTTTCTCTCCGTAAATATCGTTTAAGTCGAGTGCTTTTTTGTAATTATCTAAATTGAATGGTGCTTTTGCCATTTCTGCTCTTTCTTCAAGCGACAATTCTTCTACATTATCATAAAAACTAGGAATAGTAATATGGTTATTTTCGTCATGAAGCGATGCAATCATTTTTGCTAAAACATTGATGGGATTAGCCACTGCGCCACCATATAAACCAGAATGTAAATCTCTATTTGGACCTGTCACTTCTACTTCAACATAACTTAATCCACGTAAACCAGTTGTGATTGACGGTTGTTGGTTAGAAATCATTCCAGTATCAGAAATTAAGATGACATCACATGCTAATTTTTCTTGATTGCGCTCTACAAACCAAGAGAGTGATTTAGAACCTACTTCTTCTTCACCTTCAATCATAAATTTCACGTTGCAAGGTAAATTATTGCTTGCAATCATGTATTCGAATGCCTTAACGTGCATGTACATTTGTCCTTTGTCATCGCAAGATCCACGAGCAAAAATTGCTCCTTCTGGATGAATTTCGGTTGCTTTAATTACAGGTTCAAAAGGGGGAGAGGTCCATAAATCGATAGGATCTGCTGGTTGCACATCATAATGACCGTACACTAAAACTGTTGGTAAGTTTTTATCGATAATGTGTTCGCCAAAGACGATAGGATAACCTGGAGTTTCGCAAATTTCAACCAATTGACAACCTGCTTTTTCGAGACTTATTTTTACTGCTTCAGAAGTTCTAATGACATCTTTAGAGAAAGCAGCATCAGCACTTACTGAAGGGATTTTTAATAATTCTATTAATTCATCTATGAATCGTTGTTTGTTTTCTTGAACGTATTGTTTTATAGTATTCATTCTTTTTTAATTGAAATGTGGTTTTAAAATTAAAATTCTAAAAATCAGCAATTTAAATATTGCATTTTATATTTATGATTGATTTTTAATATTATCAATCAAAAATACAATAAAAAAAATCATAATTCATAATTCATAATTCAAAATTATGTTTATATTTGCACTCACAAATTTCGCGGATATGGTGAAATTGGTAGACATGCCAGACTTAGGATCTGGTGCCGCAAGGCGTGTAGGTTCGAGTCCTATTATCCGCACAAAACCCAACTTTTCAGTTGGGTTTTTTATTTTAAACTAATTTTGAGTTTCTATCTTTTGACTAATTCAAAAGTTTATCAAATACTTCTTGAAGCTCTGGAGATGATGGTCTTTGAGCATCAGCATTTATAATTTTTCCAGCTGGATCAATTAAGATAAATCTAGGTATTCCTGTAATGCCAAGGTTCTTTACAAAATCTGAATTCCAGTTATTGTCAGCAAAAAGTTGTGTTCCTCCTAATTGTTTGTCGCTTACAAATTTTTTCCATTTTTCGAAATCTTTCTGCACATCGATAGAGATACTTACAAATTCGATATTTTTTCCTTGATATTTTTCTTCTACTTTTTGTAAAAAAGGAATTTCTCCACGACAAGGACCACACCAAGTAGCCCAAACATCGATATATACATATTTACCTTTTAGTTCTTCTAGTTTTGTGTTTCCACCTTTATGATTCACATAATCAAATGTGGGCGCGACAGCATTATTTAATTTTTGAACAGCTTTACTTTCGTTATAATAGCGTTGCAATCCTTTAATATTCATTGCAATATTTTTCTTCTGAATTTCGACAAATGTTTTGTCTAATTTTGATTTATCTAAAAATGTTTCCTCAGTTAATTTCTTGTCTTCGGTCATTTTTTTAAATTCGTCTTCATTTAAAGCGACTAATTTTTCAGGAGTAATTTGCCCTTCTTTTATAACGCTTTGAGCTAAATAATTATTTTCGGCAGCCCCATTTCCAGTATAAACGATAGATTCATCAAATTTTTTGGCGTCCATTTTTAATTTTATATCATATCCATTTTTAAGAAATAATTGTGTGTATTCGGTTCCGTCAAAAAATACATAAAAATCTTCTTTTTCAATTTCAACAGCATCTTTAAAAATATCTTTGTCATTAATTTTTATTTCTTTGATGGTTTTGTTTTTATTGTCTTTAATATAAATGACATCGCCATTTCTATTGGCTATTTCAGCTTGAAATTTCACTATATTTTTAGATTGTCCGAAGCTGTAAACAGAACAAAAGGTGAGTAATGTAAATAAAAATAATTTTTTCATGTGTATTGTTTTAATTCATGTGTAGTCAAACTTACAATTATTTGAATTGTTTTAAATATAATTTTCATTTTTTTAACTTTTAACATCAAACAAAATACTATTTTTGCAACCTAAAATTTAGGTAATGTACAGAAGTCATAATTGCGGCGAACTAAACGCTACACACATAAATGCAGAAGTTACACTAGCAGGTTGGGTTCAGAAATCTCGTGATAAAGGTTTTATGAATTGGGTCGATTTGCGTGACCGTTACGGAATTACACAATTAATGTTCGATGAAAGTCGTTCAGACAAAACAGTTTTCGAATTGGCTAAAACTCTGGGTCGTGAATTTGTGATTCAAGTAAAAGGAACTGTTATAGAGCGTGAAGCTAAAAATAAAAATATACCAACAGGTGAAATTGAGATTTTAGTTTCTGAAATGAAGATTCTAAATGCTTCGCTAACACCGCCATTTACAATTGAAGACGAAACCGATGGTGGAGAGGATATTCGTATGAAATACCGTTATCTTGACATTAGAAGAAATCCTGTAAAAAACAGTTTGCTTTTTCGTCATAAAGTAGCGATGGAAGTTCGTAAATATTTATCAGATTTAGATTTTTGCGAAGTAGAAACGCCTTATTTAATCAAGTCAACACCAGAAGGAGCAAGGGATTTTGTTGTTCCGTCTAGAATGAACGAAGGTCAGTTTTATGCTTTGCCACAATCTCCACAAACATTCAAACAATTGTTGATGGTTGGCGGAATGGATAAATATTTTCAAATCGTAAAATGTTTCCGTGACGAAGATTTACGTGCCGATCGTCA
>NZ_JBDTQE010000028.1:0-33367 GCF_039932285.1 Flavobacterium sp. | reverse complement strand
ACTTTAGGGAAACTTGCTTCTTCGGTTTTACTAGAGGGTTCGATAAGATTGTTTAACTCTTCGATTTCTGCATCGGTCAAATCTCGGTAGCGACCTACAGGAACATCTAATGAAATATTTATAATTCGGATTCTTTTTAGTGAAGTCACTTCATAACCCAAATATTCGCACATTCTACGAATTTGTCGGTTTAAACCTTGAGTTAAAACGATTTTGAAAGTCGTTTTGCTTATCTGTTCAACTTTACATTTTTTAGTAACAGTGTCTAAAATTGGGATTCCATTACTCATTTTTTGAATAAATCTATCCGTAATCAATTTGTTTACCGTAACAGTATATTCTTTTTCGTGATTGTTTCTTGCTCGCAGGATTTTGTTTACAATATCTCCATCATTGGTCATAAAAATAAGACCTTCACTAGCTTTATCTAATCGTCCTATTGGGAAAATTCTTTTCGGATAATTAATGAAATCGACAATATTATAACGAACATCTAAGTTTGTAGTACATTCAATTCCTACGGGTTTATTGAAGGCTAGATAAACTGGTTTTTCAAATTTTTCACGTACTAATTTTCCGTCAACACGTACTTCGTCAAGGTGAGAAACTTTGGTTCCCATTTCTGGAACAATACCATTTATCGTGATGCGACCTTCGTCAAGTAATTTATCTGCTTCACGACGCGAACAATAGCCTGTTTCTGATAGAAATTTGTTAATACGGGTTAAATTATCTTCCATTTTGCAAAGATAAGGATTTTGTTTTTACCGTAAATCTCAATAATTAAACAAATGTGCTTATGGAGTAAAATATTCTAATAAGAGTAATAAATGAAAATATGAAGGGAATTTATCTGTATTTAGATATTGTAATTGAGAATAGAATCGAAAAGTATTAATAAATCGCCATTTTTTTTATGTATAAATTTTTGTTAATACATAGCTATATAGTTGTATAATGTAACTGAATTGTTATTTTTGTTCGTTATTACAAAAAAACGAAAAGTATACTTAATAAATAATAAGAATGAAAATTAATAAATTAATCTTAGGTTTTGCATTAACCATAAACTGTTTTGCTTTTGCTCAAAGCGAAAAAAAAGAAGTTTTGTTTACGATTGATGATAAACCATATTATACAGATGAGTTTTCACGAGTTTACAACAAAAATATAGATTTAGTTAAAGATGAATCCCAAAAAGATTTAAACCAATACATGGAGCTTTTTGTAGGTTATAAACTTAAAATTAACAAAGCCAATAAAATAGGATTGCAAAATAATACAAAGTATATCAATGAGTTAAAATCATATAGAACTCAGTTGTCTAAAAATTATACTTCAGATACAAAGGTTACAAAAGCACTAATCGAAGAAGGTTATAATCGTTCTCTAAAAGAAATTAGAGCGTCACATATACTAATTACTGTCGACGAAAATGCTATGCCAGCAGATACATTAAAAGCCTATAATCAAGCATTAGATATTAGAAAGAAAGCACTTGCAGGAGAAGATTTTGCTGAATTGGCGGTTAAGTTTTCTCAAGATCCTTCTTCAAAAGAAAATAAAGGAGATCTAGGATATTTCTCAGCATTTAGAATGGTTTATGCATTCGAAACGGCAGCTTATAAAACTAAAAAAGGAGAAATTTCAATGCCAGTTCGTACAAGATTTGGTTATCACTTAATAAAAGTTACAGATTCTCGTGACAATCGCGGAGAGATTTCTGTGGCACACATAATGATTTTGAAAAAAGCAAAAACAGATGGAAATGCAGCTGAAAATGAAAAAGCAAAAATAACGATTCAAGATATTTATACAAAACTAAAACAAGGAGAAAACTTTGAGAGTCTAGCAAATCAGTTTTCTGAGGATAAAAATTCAGCACCCAAAGGAGGAGTTTTACCACGATTTGCTTCAGGGCAATTAAGTTCAGAAGAGTTTGAAAATGTAGCTTTTGGTCTTACAAAACCAAATGAATACTCTGAACCATTCGAAAGCCAATTCGGATGGCACATTGTGAAATTAGTTGAGAAATATCCAATAAAAAAACTTGACGAAATGGAGAGAGAGTTGGACGAAAAAATCAGAAAAGACGATCGTTCTCGATTAATAACTAATTCACTTATTAGTAAACTCCACAAAAAATATACTATCGTTCGTGATGAGAAATTATATGCAAAAATAAAAGTATTAGTTACAGATAAAATATATACAGGAGATTGGAAGCTTCCAACTAATTTGAAAGATTATAACGCTAATTTATTCAAAATTGAAGATAAAGGAATAAATGGTGCCGAATTTTTATCATACATAGATATACAACAAAAATCAAACTTAAAAATCAAGCCTATTGGTAAATTAGTAGATTATATTTATCAAAATTTTGTTGATGAAAAAATGACTAATTATTATAATGATAATTTAGAAAATGAATTTCCTGAGTTTTCAAATGTTATCGAAGAATATCGTGACGGATTATTGCTTTTTGACCTTATGGAAAAAGAAATTTGGGATAAAGCAAAACAAGATACTTTGGGATTAAGAAATTATTATAATGATAATAAACTTAAATATCAATGGAAAAATAGAGCGGAGATATTAGTCGCTTCTTCAACAAAAGAAGATATGGTTAAAGAAGCAAGAAAGCTGTTTAGAAACGATAAAACTGTCGATTTTATTAAAACAAAATTGAATACAAAAGATGTTGTAAATGTGATGACAAAGCAAGAAACTTATGAAGAAGGGGCAGAAAATTTTCCTAAAAATGTACTATTCAAAACAGGGGTTTCAGAGGTTTATAAAGACGGAGAATTTTATTTTGTAAGTAAAGTTTCAAAAATAATACCAGCTACAAATAAAACATTAGATGAAGTTCGAGGAAGAGTTATAAATGATTATCAACAATATCTAGAAGATAGTTGGGTGGGTGATCTTAAAAAGGAGTTTAAAGTAACAATAAATCAAGAAGTTTTCGAAAGATTAAAAGCTTCAATGAAAAAATAATTAATGCCAATAAATAATTTAAAATGAACATAATTAGTAGTAAGTTAAGTTTTATAATAGCAATTTTAGCTATTTCGTTAGGAGTTTCTGCCCAAGAAAAAAAGCAAAAAGTAGATGGTGTAATTGCTGTTGTAGGAGAATATGTTATTTTAGATTCGGATATAGATAAAACATCTTTGGAGCTTAAGCAACAAGGAGTAGATACAAAAGATATTTCACGTTGTCAGATGTTGGGAAAGCTCTTAGAGGATAAATTATATGCGCACCAGGCAGTTCAGGATAGTATTGTAATTCCAGACAAAGAAGTAAATTCTAAATTAGATGAACAAGTAAGTTATATGGTAGAACAATTAGGTTCTATGGAAAAAGTTATTCAGTATTTTAAAAAAACCAATGAACAGGATTTTAGAGCAGAATTATTTGATATCATTAAGGTAAACAAGTTAACTTCTGAAATGCAAAAGAAAGTTATAGATGAGGTAATTATTACTCCAGAAGAGGTTCGTAATTTTTTTAAAGAAATTCCTAAATCAGATTTACCAGTTTTTGGTGCAGAAATGGAAGTTGCACAAATTGTAGTAAAACCAGTCGTATCTCAAGAAGCAAAACAAAAAGTAATAGACCAGCTAAAAGCTATTAAAAAAGAAGTGCAGGAAGGTTCAAGTTTCTTTGGGAAAGCTGTTTTGTATTCAGAAGATAAGGGTTCTAGTTCTAATGGAGGATTTTACAAAATGGACAGAAGAACTCAATTTGTAAAAGAATTTAAAGATGTGGCATTTAGTCTAAAAGAAGGAGAAATATCAGAACCTTTTTTAACAGATTTTGGGTATCATATTATTTATCTAGAAAAAATTAGAGGGCAAGAAGTTGATTTACGTCACATTGTAATTTCTCCAAAAGTATCGGAAGAAGCCTTAAAAGCATCAAAAGAAAAAGCAGAATTAATTAGAAAAAGGATTTTAGACAAAGAAATTACTTTTTCAGATGCCGCACGTACTATGTCAGATGAAAAAGAAACACGTAATGATGGGGGTGTTTTAACCAATCCAAAAACACAAGATACTCGTTTTGAACTAACAAAAATGGATCCTGCATTATACAGCCAAGTTTCAAACTTAAAAGATAATGAAATTTCAAATCCTATTGCCGATGAAGATCGTACAGGAGGAAAATTTTATAAAATTATTACAGTAACAAATCGTTACGATGAACATACTGCGGATTATTCTAAAGATTATATTCGTCTAAAAGAATTAGCTCTTAAAGAAAAACAGATTAAGGCAATTGCTAAATGGTCTGAAGAAAAAATTAAAGAAACTTATATAAAAATTAATGGTGAATACCGTGATTGTACATTCACGAACAATTGGTTAAAAAAATAATTTTTTATTAATTCAAAGAAAAGAGTTAGTTTTATGAATTCATAAAACTAACTCTTTTTAATTAAAAATATATTCTAAATGTCTGATGTTACTGCCATTCAAAATCTAGTTCAAAAACAAAAAGAACTCAAACAAGAAATCGCTAAAATAATTGTAGGTCAAGACGAAGTGGTCAATCAAATCGTATTGAGTATATTTTCAGGAGGACATGCTTTGTTAGTAGGGGTTCCAGGATTAGCAAAAACCTTAATGGTCAATACTATTGCACAAGCATTAGGTTTAGATTTTAAACGCATTCAGTTTACACCAGACTTAATGCCATCCGATATTCTAGGAAGTGAAATTCTCGATGAAAACAGGAATTTTAAATTCTTAAAAGGACCAATATTCTCTAATATAATCCTTGCAGACGAGATAAATAGAACACCACCAAAAACACAGGCTGCTTTGTTAGAAGCGATGCAAGAAAAATCTGTTACCATTGCTGGAGAACAACACAAATTAAACTTACCGTTTTTTGTATTAGCAACTCAAAACCCGATAGAACAAGAAGGAACATATCCTTTACCAGAAGCACAGTTGGATCGTTTTATGTTTGCTATAAAATTAGATTATCCTTCCTTTGCAGAAGAAGTACAAGTAGTAAAAAGTACCACTGCCGATTTTAATGTGCAAGTAAATGCCTTATTTACGGCACAAGAAATTATCGATTTTCAGCATCTGATACGTCGAATTCCAGTAGCAGATAATGTGATAGAATATGCGGTGACTTTAGTTTCAAAAACCCGTCCAGACAATCCGTTATCTAATGAATTTATAAAAAATTATCTAGATTGGGGAGCAGGACCAAGAGCATCACAAAATCTAATATTAGCGGCAAAAACTAATGCAGCGCTTAACGGAAAATTTTCTCCAGATATTGAAGATGTACAAGCTGTTGCAACGGGAATTTTGCGCCATAGAATCATTAAAAATTATAAAGCAGATGCAGAAGGAATTAGTGAAGAAATGATTATTAAGAAGTTGTTTTAATTTTTCATTAAGAGATGAAAAAATACTTAATTATTACAGGTGGAAACAAAGGAATTGGCAGCGGAATAGGTTCAGCTTATAAAAATCATGGTTATCAAATTATATCTATTGCTCGAACACTAAATCAGCAAGACGAATTTAAAAATGTGAAACAAATTGTTTTAGATTTAAGTAAAACAGAAGGCTTAGGAAATGCTTTTTCTCAAATATTGACTACAATTGATAAAGATTCTGTCGAAAGAATAGTCTTCATAAACAATGCAGGGACTTTAGGTAAAATAGGAAGATTAGAAAATAATTCGGTTTCAGATATTCAAAATATAATTCAGCTCAATACAATTACTCCATTTTTGTTAACATCTGTCTTTCTTAAAGAAACTCAAAATTGGAATTGTTCTAAAAAGATAATTAATATTTCATCTGGTGCCGCTGTAAAACCATATTATGGTTGGTCTTTATATTGTGCTTCTAAAGTAGCTATCGATATGATGACAAAAGCAGTTGCAGTCGAACAAAAAACAATTCCTAACGGAACAAAAATAATAGCTATTTATCCGGGTGTTGTAGATACTAATATGCAAGAACAAATTCGTAAAAGTTCTCCTGAAAGCTTTATCGATCGGCAACGATTTGTCGATTTGAAAGAGTCTAATTCATTAGTAAATATTGAAACTGTTGGTCAAGAGATTTTTGAAATGGATAGGTTAGAAAATTATCCAAATGGAGCTATTCTAAATGTTTCGGATTATAGATAGTGTATATGCTAAAATAATGTGCTCTCTTAGTAATTCTGTCAATTTTTTTCTCGTTCAATTATTTTTTTCATTATTTAAAATAAATTATTTATTTACAAGATTTTATTTTTATAATATAAATATAGGATACTCCAATTAATAATAAAGTTAAAAAAAAACCAAACCTATTCAATTGACGTATATCATATTATAACAAAAAAAATATAAATAAATTTTTTAATAATATGGAAATAATTATAGCAGTACTCAGTTTAGTAGTCCTAAGTTTATACATATGTAATGGTATTTTGGATATGGAAATGGAAACTTTAATGAAGAAAAAAGATTTTTGAATTTTTATAATTCGGGGTCGAGGAGTAGGGGGGTGTAACTTCTTTATTTTTGGATTGTTGATTGTAATTTAAAAAAATAACATCAATTATTTTGATTAAAAATCACTAGTTTCAGAATTAAGACTCATTGTTTTTTACCTCAATTTCTTTTGCTAAGGCTGAAAATAATTTTTCAATTTCTAAAGGTTTCCAAAGAATGCCGTTAAATAAATGTGCATTTTCTTTATCTTCTTTTGTCATTACATCAGCAGTTACGGCAAATACGGGTGTGGTATTATTTAGATTTTTGTTAAATCTGATAAGCTTTGTAGATTCGAAGCCATTCATTTCGGGCATATGAATATCCATTAGAATAAAATCATATTTTTTTTGTTTTGCTAATTCAAAAGCTTCTTTTCCATTTGTAGCATGATCTGTAATTATTCCCCAATTAGATAATAATTTTTTCATAAGCAAGGCATTCATCGGGGTGTCTTCGGCTAGTAAAGCTAATTTATCTTTTAGTTGATAAAAATTTGTTTTTGTAGTGATTATTTCTTGAGAAATTTTTCTTATTTTAAGTTCAAAATAAAATTCAGACCCTTCCTTTTCTGTGCTTTTTACTTTAATCTCACTATTGTGCAATTCTACCAATTTTTTTACAATTGCTAATCCAAGACCTGTTCCGCCTTGTTTTCTAGTCATTATAGGTTTAATTTGAGAGAAACTAACAAAAATTTCTAACAGATCACTTTCTGAAATTCCCTCTCCAGTATCTGTTACTTTAAATAATATTGTGTCAAATTCAGACTCTTGTTTTAACATTTCGACTGTAAAATCTACTTTGCCATAATCTGTAAATTTTATAGCATTACTAATTAGGTTACTAAGTATTTGTGATAATTTTGTTTTGTCTAAAAGATAATTTTGTTCAGAATTTATGTTGGTTATTAGATTTAGATTTAAGTTTTTATTGCGGGCTAATCCTGAATTAAGGTTTAAGATGTCATCACATAATTCCGAAAGATTTATATTGTGTTTTTCTAATTTTGCTTTATTAGAATCTAACTTTGTAAAATCGAGAATATCATTTACGATACTTATTAAATTATCTGAAGCAAATTGTAGACTCCTTAATAGTTTTTTACTTTCACCATGAATCTGACTGTCAAGAATAGTAACTATTGTTGTTATTGCATTTAGAGGTGTACGTATCTCGTGACTCATGATAGAAAGAAATTCTTGTTTTAATCTCACCGATTCTTCTTCATCTCTATTCTTTTTTTCGATGGTAATTTGTTTTTCTTTTTGAAGCAATGCCTCACTTTCCAAAAGATTCATCTTATTGATTAAATCATAGTTTTCAATTACTTTGAGCGTTTGAGTATTTATAACGGATTCTTTTTCTCTCAGATAATTTTCTAAGTATTCTAATGATTTTATATTGTCATTCTTTTTCTTGAAAATTAAATACAACAAATGATAATTCTTAATTTTTATCATCGACATATTGTATTTAATACTTAATTCTAATCCTTCTTGAGCAAATTTCTGAGCTTTTTCAAACAACTCTAATTTTAAATATAAAATTCCTAGTTTATTTAGCCCCATTGCTGCTCCCATATTTTCTCTCATTTGCTTATGAGTTTCAACAGCATCTAAAAAATCAGATTCAGCCTTTTCTAAATCATTATTTTTAAAATGAATTTTTCCTCTTCCATATACTGCAAATGCATAACCACGAGTGTCATTTGTTTTTTTCTTTAACGTAATAGAATGCTCTATCATGCTCATTGCAATTTTTGTTTTCTCTCTTTTTAATAATAAACCAGAAAGATTATTGTAAACGTTAGACTCTAAATTAAATTCACCTATTTTCTTTGCAATTTTTATTGAACTTTTGTATGATTTAAATGCATTATAAGAATCACCAATATATTCATAAATAGTTCCAATTGCTTTCTCTACTTTAGACTGATTGTATAAATCATTATTTTTTTTATACAATTTAAGCGCATCTATGAGATAGACTAGCCCTGCGTGATAATTATTGGTTTTATAGTATACACTTCCTATGTTATATTTTGCATCTGCAATTCCTATATCGTCATTTAGTTCGGTAAAATATACAATTGCTTCTTCGGATTTTTTGTTGGATTGATCAAAATCACTAATAATCATATAATATAAAGAAAGCTGATTTAAGCTTTTTCCTATTAATGATTTATCATCTAGTTTTCTACTAATTTGAAGAGCAATTTCGGCGGTTTCAATACTTCTAGGTAAATTATTAATTCTACCAGAATAGGAATTCTCTAAAAGCTGAATTACTTTGTTTTTTTCTGATAAAACGTTAATATTCATAAAGTTTGAGGGTGTTTTTTCAAAATTGCTACTCAAATATATAAATTTAATTTTACATAGAACTTGTAATGGATAAATCATAATTACTAAATTAAAATAATTTAAATTCAAAGTTCGAATCATAAGAACTAAAATTAGTATTACCTTTGCCAGCTTTTTAAAATTTATATAATGACAAATAATAGTATACTAAAAGGGGTTTTTCTTGTAGGATTGGGTGCTACAAGTTATGGTATGTTGGCAACATTTGTGAAACTAGCTTATTCCCATACAGGAATTACGGGCAATCCATTTACACCAGCGGAAGTAATTTCAGCTCAATTTATTATAGGTATCATCGCTATTCTTATGATAAATGCCTTTCAAAAAGCAAAAAAAGGAACTGAAGTGGTTAAAGCTTCTGCAAATAACATAAAACAATTGATGATTGCGGGAACTTCGACAGGATTAACTAGTATATTTTATTATCTAGCAGTCAAATATATTCCTGTTTCTATAGGAATTGTATTGCTTATGCAAACTGTTTGGATGGGTGTTTTATTAGAGATGTTTTTAGAGAAAAAAATACCTTCAAAAATAAAAATCATAGCAGTATTTGTTGTCTTATTTGGGACTGCATTGGCTACAAATTTAATACAAAACAAAATAGAATTAGATTGGAGAGGGATTGTTTTGGGGCTTTTAGCTGCAGCTTCATTTACCACAACGATGTTTACTGCAAATCGTGTAGCTACTGAGATTTCTTCGGCGCAACGCAGTTTATATATGCTTTTAGGAGGTGCAGTTATTGTTTTTATTTTTGCAATTTTCACACAAACAACAGCGTTTAATTATGATATTTTCTACAAATGGGGAATTCTTCTAGCACTTTTTGGGACAGTAATTCCGCCAATGTTAATGAATGCTGGTTTCCCGCTAACTGGAATTGGATTGGGAAGTATTGTTTCGGCGCTTGAACTTCCAGTTTCAGTAATGATGGCTTATTTTATTTTGAATGAGACTGTTATTCTCACACAATGGATAGGAATTATTCTAATCATTCTTGCTATAATTATTATGAATATTAAATTTCAAAAAAAATAGCAAAATTTCAACTTATTTAACACATTTTTAGGTAAATTCGTAATAAATTATTTTAATTATGAGTTTACCATGGCATTTATATCTAATGGCATTGCTTTATATTTTAGCTGGTTTCAACCATTTTAGGAATCCAAGACTTTATATAAAAATTATTCCATCTTATTTTTCAAATCCAAAATTATTAAATTCTCTAAGCGGTCTTGCCGAAATATTCTTAGGGATTTGTCTTTGTTTGCCTTCTATATCAAAATTTGCTTCTTGGGGAATTATAGCATTGCTAATCGCTATTTTTCCTGCTAACTTATATATGTACCAAAACGACAATGTAAGTTTGGGATTATCTAAATTGTTGCGATTATTGAGATTACCGTTGCAACTTGCCTTAATATTTTGGGCATATTTATACACTTAAACTAAATTATTAAACAAAACTATTATTATGAAAAAATTATTTGCAGAATTCTTCGGAACTTATTGGTTGGTATTTGGAGGATGCGGAAGTGCATTATTCGCTGCTGGATTTCCTAATTTAGGAATCGGATTTATGGGTGTTTCCTTAGCTTTTGGGCTTACTGTATTAACTATGGCTTATGCTGTGGGGCATATTTCTGGAGGACATTTTAATCCAGCAGTTTCGATAGGATTATGGGCTGGCGGAAGATTTCCAGCAAAAGATTTGGCTTCTTATATTGCAGCGCAATGTGCTGGTGCTATTCTTGCAGCAGGAACTTTATACGCAATTTTAATTGGCAAACCAGGTTTTGCGATAGATAATACTAAAGCTGGTGCTTTTGCATCGAACGGATTTGGTGCTTTTTCGCCAGATGGTTACAGTATGGAATCTGCATTTCTAGCAGAATTTGTATTAACTGCATTTTTCTTAATTATCATTTTGGGGGCAACTGATAAATTAGCTAACGGAAAATTTGCTGGAATAGCAATTGGTTTAGCATTAACTTTAATTCATTTAATAAGTATTCCTATTACTAACACCTCAGTAAATCCTGCACGTTCGTTATCGCAAGCTATTTTTGCTGGTGGAGAACCATTAAGTCAAGTTTGGTTGTTTTGGTTAGCGCCAATCGTTGGAGCAGTTTTCGGCGGATTCATATACAAGGCTTTATTGGAGAAAAAAGAAGCTTAATATTTTAAAAATATTTAATACAAAAGCAATGGTAATTATCATTGCTTTTTTTATTTTTGAAATATGAATTCTCTATTCCCCGAAGAAAAAATTGTTTTCAACTTGACTGATGCTGAAATTGAATACTATCCTCATTTCTTTTCTTCAGCAAAAGCCAATGAACTTTTATTAAAACTACAAAATGAAATTCCTTGGCAACAAGATAATATAACTGTTTATGGAAAATCTCATGCGCAACCAAGACTAACAGCGCTTTTTGGTAATGAGGGTAAACCTTACGGATATTCTAATATTGTAATGCAACCTCATCATTGGTCTCCTTTAATTATATTTATAAAAGAAGAAGTAGAGAAAATTTGTAATGAAAATTTTACAACGGTATTGCTAAACTTATATCGTGATGGACAAGATAGTAATGGTTGGCATGCGGATAACGAAAAAGAATTAGGTAGAAATCCCATAATTACTTCGGTAAGTTTTGGTGTTGAAAGGGTTTTTCAGCTGAAACACAATAAGCTCGAATTAAAACAAAATATTGTTTTAGAACACGGAAGTTTATTAATTATGAAAGGGACTACACAACATTTTTGGAAACATCAAATCCCCAAAACAAAAAAACAGATTGGAGCTAGAATAAATCTTACTTTTAGAACTATCAAATAGTTTTTTTATTAAATTTAATAAAATATTTTTCATATGGATGAAATTGCAAACTATTTTCAAAATATTCCTTCTGTTCATAGAAGTATTTTAATTATTGGAGGCATTACACTTTTTTGGATTATAGAAAATAGTCTTCCGCTTTTTAAATTCAAATATAACAAATGGCAACATGCTGGTGTAAATATTTTTTTTACGCTAACAACGATATTAATTAATTTTGCTTTAGCCTTTATTTTATTCAAAAGCTCTCAGTTGGTTACTGAAAATAATTTTGGAATTTTGCATTGGCTGTCTATCAAATCTCTTTTATTACAAGCAATAATTGGTTTATTATTAATGGATTTAATTGGTGCATACACAGCACATTTAGTCGAACATAAAACAAAATTTTTGTGGCGTTTTCATCTTATTCACCACACAGATACTTGGATAGACACCACTTCAGCAAACAGACACCATCCTGGAGAAAGTGTGATTCGGTTTATATTTACAACTTTAGCAATCATTATTGTTGGCGCTCCAATATGGTTGTTTTTCCTGTACCAATCATTATCTGTTTTTTTATCACAGTTTAATCATGCAAATATTACTTTGCCTGAAAAAGCAGATAATTTAATCAGCTATTTTATTGTTTCCCCTAATATGCATAAAGTACACCACCATTATATTTTGCCATATACCGATAGTAATTATGGAAATATTTTTTCTGTTTGGGATAGGTTGTTTGGCACTTTCTTAACACTTCCAATGAACGAAATTACATATGGAATTGACACGCACATGAATCCTGAAGAGCATAATAAACTCTATAGTTTGTTGAAAATTCCTTTCAAATCAAGTCAGACATTTGTTTCGGAATTAAAAAAATGAAAATAATTTTCGAATCTTGATTTTTTTGATTAATATTGGAATAGAATTTGTAACCATTAAAAAAAATAAACTGAATTGTTTTTAAAATAATGAAAAAAGGTAAAAGCATAGAATTGAGTTGGGACGAAACTCAAAAATTAATCACATTGGCAAATGAGGAAAGAAATCCTTTTGAAATCATTAAAAAAGAACTTGCTATTGAAGAAAAACAGGTTCTTGAAATTATGAAAAAGAAATTGCCTGCTGACAAATTTGAAATTTGGAAAAAGAAAGCTAATGCTGGAAAACCAAAACCAAAACAAATAAAAATTGATGAGTTTGATGATGACTTAGACGGGAAATATTATATAAAAAATAAATTCGATTAAATAAAAAATGCTGTTTTATAACAGCATTTTTTATTTTATTGTTGAGACAATTTTATCAAAGCATTTTTTTGTAGGATTGTAATTTTTTTGCCTACAATTTCTATTAAATTATCTTTATTAAATTCAGACAATAACCTGATACAACTTTCGGTAGCAGTTCCTATCATACCGGCTAATTCTTCTCTTGAAAGCTGAATGTGTAAACTCTGATCTTCATTTTTACCAAAAGTGTCTTCAAGATACAATAAGGTTTCTGCCAATCGTTCTTTGACTGTTTTTTGAGCCAATGAAATCATGTGATCATCAGCTTCTTTTAGATCTCCACAAATGGTTTTCATCACATTCATAGAAAAATCATTATTGTGATTAAAAAAACCTAGTATTTCTGTTTTTGGGATAAAACAAACTTCCATGTCTTCTAGCGCAACAGCACTTAAATTTGCAACCTCATCACTAATCATAGATCGTTGTCCAAGCAATTCGCCAGGTTTTAACAATTTAACAATTTGGTCTTTACCATTAGAACTTAATTTAGAAAGTTTACAAACTCCTTCCTTAATACAAAATATGCCATTTACACTTTCTCCTTCTTCAAAAATAGGTTCTCCTTTTTTTATAGTATAAGATGTTTTACATTCAGCCATACGCAAAAGCTCTTCCTTATTCAAAGACTTTAGAGAACTAAATTGTCTAACGATACATTGCTCACATTTACTCATCGAATCCGCATTTACTTGTTTTACAAAATTACACTTTTATATGACAAATATCATATTTTAAATTCATCTACTGTGTGACCTTTGTTACAGGTAAAATGAGCAAAGTATATGGACACGCAAAACTGTTTCCATTGTGGATTAGATACTATAAAAGAAGACGAAATTATTTTTGATGATAAGATTTTTTGTTGCAATGGTTGCAAAACCGTTTACGAAATTTTTTCTCTAAATGATATGACTTGCTATTATGATTTCGAAAAATCCCCTGGAGCAACCCCACAAGACATTAAAGGAAAATATGATTTTTTAGATAATGAAAGTATCATTACAAAATTGCTTGAATTTCAAGAAGATTCAACCTGTATTATTTCGCTTAACATTCCTCATATTCACTGTAGTTCGTGTATTTGGATTTTGGAAAATTTACAACGTCTTCAAAAAGGTATAAGCACTTCTCAGGTAAATTTTCCTGAAAAAAAAGTTAGAATTACCTATAATCCAGAAACGGTTTCGCTCAAAACAATTGTTTATTTATTAAGTTCTATAGGATATGAGCCTTACATTAGCTTAGAAAATTACGAAACAGGAAAAAACAATGTTGACAGAAGTTTAACGTATAAACTTGGTGTCGCTTTCTTTTGTTTCGGAAATATTATGTTGCTTTCCTTTCCGGAATATTTTGAGGTAAAAGAATATTGGTTAGATCAATATAGAGGCTTCTTTCGTTGGTTAATATTTATATTATCATTGCCCTCTTTTTTTTATTCAGCAAGTGATTATTACGTTTCGGCCTATAAAAGTATTCGATCTAAGATGTTAAATATAGACATTCCTATTGCTTTAGGGATTGTTGTAATGTTCGTTAGAAGTACGTTTGATATTTTTATGGATTACGGATCTGGCTTTTTTGATAGTTTAACTGGATTAATCTTTTTTATGCTTCTTGGTAAAATGTTTCAGATTAAAACCTATAGTTTTTTAAGTTTTGAAAGAGATTTTAAATCCTATTTTCCAATTGCAATAACAAAAATAAACACAGATGTTTCCGAAGAAAGTATTCCTATTTATGATGTTCAAAAAGGAGATAGATTACTCATTAGAAACCAAGAATTAATTCCAGTTGATGGGATTTTAATATCGGATAAAGCAGAAATTGATTATAGTTTTGTTACCGGAGAAGCTATTCCTATTACTAAAAAATCAGGTGATAAAATTTTTGCTGGAGGAAAACAAATAGGAAAAGTTATCGAAATGGAAGTTTTACATTCGGTTTCTCAAAGCTATTTGACACAATTGTGGAGTAATGATGTTTTCCAGAAAAATGTAATCCAAAATCACAAAACCATAACTGATAAAATTAGTCGGTATTTTACACCTATTCTCTTGTTTATTGCTTTTTCAGGATTTGGATATTGGCTATTTTTTGATGCAAATATTGCTTTCAACGTTTTTACAGCGGTACTAATTGTAGCTTGTCCGTGTGCATTGGCATTAACTGCGCCGTTTACTTTTGGAAATATTTTACGGATTTTGGGCAAAAAGAAATTTTATCTAAAAAATGCTTTAGTAATTGAACAATTGGCAAAAGTAGATACCATTGTTTTTGATAAAACGGGAACAATTACGACCAATAAAAAATCGAATATTTCTTATGAAGGCGATTCCCTTTCGGATGAAAATATATTTTTAATAAAAAATGTGCTTCGGGCATCCAATCATCCCCTTAGCAGAATGTTGTATGATTTTTTGCCAGAAGTAAAACGCATTAAAATAAATCATTTTGAAGAGATTACAGGAAAAGGAATTGATGCTCAAGTAGATGATTTTAAAATTAAAATTGGCTCGGCATCTTTTGTTGAAAAATTAGAAGGAAATAGTATTCAGCAAACATCGGTTCATATAAAAATTAACGGTGTTTATTTTGGGAAATATATTTTCAATAATGAATATAGAGAAGGTTTAGAAACACTTTTTAAGAATTTGAATAAAAGTTATGAGATTAAAGTGCTTTCTGGCGATAACGAAGGGGAACGTGAAACTTTAGAACAAATACTACCTAAAGGAATTGAATTGGTTTTTAATCAGAAACCAGAACAAAAATTAGATTTCATTAAGAGATTACAAGAAAACGGCAAGAATGTAATGATGGTTGGCGACGGTCTTAATGATGCTGGAGCATTAGCGCAAAGCAATATTGGAATATCTATTTCAGAAAATGTAAATGTATTTTCTCCTGCTTGTGATGCTATTTTAGATGCAAGTGAATTTCAAAAATTAAACTATTTTTTAAAGCTATCTAAAAAAGCAATAACTACTATTAAAATGAGTTTTACGATTTCATTATTATACAACGTAGTGGGATTGTCATTTGCAATTACGGGAAATTTATTGCCTTTAGTTGCGGCTATTATAATGCCGTTAAGTACTATTACAATAGTGAGTTTTGTCACTTTTATGAGTAATCTTTATAGTAAAAAATTAAAAGCATAAAAAATAAAAGTATGACAAATGTCATATTATTAAAGAATCAGCAATAGTAACTTTGTTAACACAAATTTAAGGTATGAGTGTCATTTATTTATTAATCTCCATCAGTATAGTAGTCGCAATTGGCTTTTTTATTGCTTTTATAAGAGCTGTAAAAACAGGTCAGTACGATGATGATTATACACCATCAGTCAGAATGCTTTTTGACGATGAGCTCAAAGTAGAAAATCCAAAATCAATACAAATAACAAAAGAAAAACAAATTTAATTATGGAAATGCAACAATTTTATTATGACAACAAAATTGTAAAGAAATTCATTTATGCTACCATCGTTTTTGGTGTAGTAGGAATGTTAGTAGGGCTAATGCTTGCCTTTATGTTTCTTTTTCCAAACATGACCGAAGGGATTTCCTGGTTAAGTTTTGGAAGACTGAGACCTTTACATACCAATGCAGTTATTTTTGCCTTTGTTGGTAACGCTATGTTTGCGGGTATTTATTATTCACTTCAGCGATTGTTAAAAGCTAGAATGTTTAGTGATTTTTTGAGTAACCTTCATTTTTGGGGTTGGCAATTAATTATTGTAGCCGCAGCAATTTCTTTACCATTGGGTTTTAGTACTTCAAAAGAGTATGCTGAATTAGAATGGCCAATAGATATTGCAATAGCATTAATTTGGGTAGCATTTGGTATCAACATGATTGGTACAATGATAAAAAGAAGAGAACGTCATTTATATGTTGCAATTTGGTTTTACTTAGCCACATTTGTTACCGTAGCAGTTTTACATATTTTTAACAGTTTAGAATTGCCTGTTTCTGCAATGAAAAGTTACTCTGTGTATGCTGGAGTTCAAGATGCCTTAGTACAATGGTGGTATGGTCATAATGCAGTAGCATTTTTCTTAACCACACCTTTCTTAGGACTAATGTATTATTTTATTCCTAAAGCAGCCAATCGTCCTGTTTATTCTTACAGATTATCTATTGTTCACTTTTGGTCATTAATTTTCATCTATATATGGGCTGGACCACACCATTTATTATATTCTGCTTTACCAAATTGGGCTCAAAATTTAGGAGTTGTTTTCTCAATTATGTTAATTGCTCCATCTTGGGGAGGTATGATAAACGGATTGTTAACACTCAGAGGAGCTTGGGATAAAGTTAGAACTGAGCCTGTATTAAAATTCTTTGTTGTAGCTATTACTGGTTACGGAATGGCAACTTTAGAAGGACCACTTTTATCACTAAAAAAGTTTAATGCAGTTGCACATTATACGGATTGGATTATTGCTCACGTTCACGTTGGCGCATTGGCTTGGAATGGTTTTATGGCTTTTGGTATGATTTATTGGTTGATACCACGAATGACGAAAAGCACTTTGTACTCTCTTAAATTGGCAAATTTCCACTTTTGGATTGGAACTTTAGGAATCATTCTTTATACACTTCCTATGTATGTTGCTGGTTTTACACAAGCCTCTATGTGGAAACAATTTAACCCAGACGGAACTTTAACTTATGGTAATTTTCTTGAAACTGTAACTCAAATTATGCCAATGTATTGGATGAGAGCTATTGGAGGAACATTATATTTAACAGGAATGTTAGTCTTAGTTTACAATATTATACAAACAGTAAGAGCTGGATCTAAAATTGAAGACGAATTAGCAGAAGCACCAGCTTTAGTTAAAATTAGTAACGGAAGAATAAAAGGTGAAAAATACCACACTTGGTTAGAAAGAAGACCAATTCAGTTAACAATACTAGCAACTGTAGCCATCTTAATAGGTGGAATTATTCAAATTGTGCCTACCATTATGGTAAAATCTAATATTCCAACTATTGCAAGTGTAAAACCATATACTCCATTAGAATTAGAAGGTCGCGATTTATACATTCGTGAGGGTTGTGTGGGTTGTCACTCTCAATCTGTTCGTCCATTTAGAAGTGAAGTAGAGCGCTATGGACCACAAGCTAAAGCGGGAGAATTTGTTTATGATCATCCATTTCTTTGGGGTTCTAAACGTACAGGGCCAGATTTAGAAAGAGAAGGCGGGAAATATAATGACAATTGGCATTTTAACCATTTTTGGAGTCCACAAAGTATTTCAGCTGGTTCTATTATGCCAAGTTACAAATGGCTTTTCGATAATAAACCATTAGATGTTTCATTGACTCAAGATAAAATGAAAGCCATGGTTATATTAGGCGTTCCTTACACAGATGAGCAAGTAGCAAACGGTTTAAAAGACCTAAAAACACAAGCACTTAAAATCGAAAAAAATCTTGAGAATGACCCTGATTTTGTAAAAAGCTATGCTGATAGCAAGAAAAAAGCTGAAGCGAAAGGTGAAAAATTTATTCCAATGAACGAAAGAGAGATCATAGCTATAATTGCTTATATACAAAGATTGGGAACCGATATTAAAGTGAAAGATAATACTCAAAAATAATAGCAATGTTTGAACAAATAAAACACAACATGGAAACTATTGCAGGAGTTGCAATATATCCAATACTGTCGCTACTAATATTCTTCGCATTTTTTGTGGGACTGGCTATTTGGGTTTATTCCTACAGAAAAGAAAAAATTGAAGAAATGAGTAATATTCCTTTTGGAAACGAAAATTTAAATGACTTTTTAAAATAATTAGATATGAAAAAGTATTTTCCAGTATATGTTAGAATTCCTGTTATTTTCTTTGCCTTTTTTGGAGCAATAGAATATTTTATAGACTCTGGAGACAGACCCGCATTTATAAAATACCCAGTAATAACACTTATTTTATTATTGTTTATTTTCTTACAAATTGCCATAGAATTAATTTGGAAAGCGACAAATACAATCTTAGACACTTTGTTAACAGAAGAGCAGCGCAAGCAGAAAGAAATTGATGAAAATATTTCTTTTACCGAAACTGATTTTTATAAAAATTTGATGCAAAGGCTAACAAAATCAGAGCCTATAGAAAACGAAGGTCAGTTGTTGCTTGCTCACGATTATGATGGTATCAAAGAATTGGACAATAATTTACCACCGTGGTGGGTTTATTTATTCTATGGTTGTATTGTTTTTGCAGTTGTTTATCTTGTTCGATTTGAAGTAATGGACGGAGATAATCAAGAAACAGAACTTAGAAAAGAAATGGCTCAAGCCAAAATTGATGTGGCAGAATACATGAAAACTGCTCCAGATATGACAGATGAAAAAACAGTTACACTACTAACTAAACCAGAAGAATTGGCAGAAGGAAAAGCGATTTTCACTACTAATTGTATAGTTTGTCACAAAGCAGATGGTGGTGGAAATATAGGTCCTAACTTAACTGATGATCATTGGATTTTAGGTGGCGGAATCAAAAATTTATTTCATACCATTACAAATGGTGGTCGAGACGGAAAAGGAATGATTGCATGGTCTAAAAATGGATTAAAACCAAAAGAAATTCAAAAAGTAGCTAGTTATGTTTTGTCTCTTCAAGGAAGTAATCCTAAAGATGGAAAAGTTGCTGAAGGCGAAATTTGGGTCGATCCAAGTATAGCAACTAAAGCAATTACAAAAGTAGATAGCTTACAAGTTAAAAAATAAAATCACAAGAATCATTGACAAAGCTTTTGGTTTTGTCAAAGATTCTAAACAAATAAATAAAATGTCAAAATTACCCGACGAAGCGTTTAGAGATACTATTGGAACAATAGATGAAGAGGGTCACAGAAAGTTTATTTTTCCTAAAAAACCATCTGGTAAATTTTATGATTATCGCAAATGGGTGAGTTATTTTTTACTCATAGTTCTTGTTGCTAATCCTTTTATAAAGATTAATGGCAATCAGTTTATGATGTTTAATGTTTTAGAAAGAAGATTCAATATTTTCGGATTCCCATTTTGGCCTCAAGATTTCTATTTGTTTGTTCTTTTTATGATTGTTGGTGTAGTTTTCGTTATTCTGTTTACAGTAATTTTCGGTCGGATATTTTGCGGTTGGATTTGTCCACAAACCATCTTTTTAGAAATGGTTTTTCGCCGAATAGAATATTGGATTGAAGGTGATCGTGGGGCACAAATTAGATTATCTAAACAAGAATGGAATGCTGAAAAAATAAGAAAAAAAGGAATTAAATGGACGATTTTTTTAATTATTTCTTTTTTTATTGCCAATGTTTTTCTAGCCTATCTTATTAGTAGCGACGAATTATTTAAAATGATTGAAGAAGGTCCAGCAAATCATATTAGCACTTTAATCTCATTACTTATTTTTACAGGAGTTTTTTACTTTGTTTTTGTTTGGTTTAGAGAACAAGTTTGTATAATTGCTTGTCCATACGGAAGATTACAAGGTGTACTTTTAGACAATAAATCGATCAATGTAGCCTATGATTTTGTTCGTGGCGAAAAAGAAGTTGGTCGTGCAAAATTCAATAAACAAGAAGACAGAACCACAAGCGGAAAAGGAGATTGCATAGATTGTAAACAATGTGTAAATGTTTGTCCAACAGGTATCGATATTAGAAACGGAACCCAATTAGAATGTATCAATTGTACTGCATGTATTGATGAGTGTGATACAATAATGGAAAGCGTCAATTTGCCTAAAGGACTTATAAGATATGCTTCGGAAGATGAAATTGAGAAGAAAGATAAGTTCAAGTTTACTACTAGAATGAAAGGTTATTCTGCAGTATTATTTATCTTAATCGGAGTTCTTACTGGGTTATTATTTTTGCGAACCGAAGTAGAAACCGTAATTCTTAGATTACCAGGGCAATTATATGAACATAAAGGAGATAATATAAGTAACATATTTACCTTCAAGATTATTAATAAAACAAATAATGATTTTGATGATATTCATTTCAAATTACATGGTATAAAAGGAATAATAAACGTTGTTGGTAAGCAAGATTTTAAAGTAAAAAAACAAGAAATGTCGCAAGGAACATTATTCATACAAATAAACCAATATTTATTAGAAAATGATAAAACTAAATTGAAAATAGAAGTTTACAACGGAAATAAAAAAATAGAAACGACAACAACCAGTTTTTTAAGTCCAAGAAGTTTTGATTAAATTATTAAAATAGCAAAAAATTAAAATCATGAAAATAAATTGGGGAACATCAATAGTTATAGCATTTGTATTGTTTGCAAGCTTTATTTTATATTTTGTTTTGACAGTAGAATCTAGTTCAAAATACGATAACGAACTGGTTGTTGAAGAATATTACAAGCATGATGCAAAATTTGGAGATGAAATGGTAAGAATTCAAAATGCTGAAAATTTAAAATTAAAACCAGTAATAACAGATGTTTCAGATGTAATTTCAATCCAATTTCCAAATACATTCATTCCAAAAGACATCAAAGGAAAAGTGTCCCTTTACAGACCGTCTAACAAAAAATTAGATTTCGAAATTCCAATTTCCTTATCTAGTTCTACTTTGCTCATACCTAAAAAAAGTTTGGTAGGCGGTCGCTGGGACATTAATATGGAATGGCAATATGATGGAAAATCATATTTAACAAAAGAAGTCATTTACATAAAATAAAAATCTAAATGCTTTATACCGCTTTTATTTTCGGACTAATATCATCTTTACACTGCATTGGTATGTGCGGACCTATTGCTATGATGCTACCTGTTGATAGAAATAATCCTGCAAAAAAAGTAACACAAATAATAACCTATCATTTAGGACGATTATCAGCTTATGCTACTATTGGATTGGTTTTTGGACTACTTGGTAGAGGTTTTTTCCTTGCTGGATTTCAACAGAAATTATCAATATTTATTGGTTTTGCAATGATTCTGACCATCTTAATTCCGGAAAAGGTATTTATGAAATATAATTTTTCGAAACCCGTTTTTAGATTAATTTCTAAAATAAAAACAGCGTTAGGAAATCAATTTAAAAATAAAAGTTATCAATCATTATTCATAATAGGTTTACTTAACGGGTTTTTGCCTTGTGGAATGGTTTACGTTGCTCTATTTGGAGCAATTGCTATGCAAAGTGCAGGTTTTGGTATTTTGTATATGATTTTGTTCGGATTAGGAACGGTTCCTATGATGAGTAGCGTAGTTTATTTAAATTCAATTTTAACAATTTCAATTCGAAATAAAATTCAAAAAGCGATTCCTTATGTCGCCGTTTTTATTGGATTTCTATTTATTCTTAGAGGTTTAGGTTTAGGAATTCCTTATGTATCACCAAACAATATGAGTTTATTTATTCAAGCAACACCTAATTGTCACAAATAACACCTAATTTAACTAACATGGAAAAACACAATTTATTACATGAATTCCCTGAATATCAGGACAAAATTTATCATTTAAAAACAGAGAACAATCATTTCCAAAAACTAATAGCTGATTATGATGAAATTGAACATCAAATTAATCGAGTAAACATTGGAGAAGATGTCATGATTGATGAAGCCTTTAAAGAGCTTAAATTAAAAATGATTTTTATTAAAGATGAAATTTTTAATATGTTAAAAGCTTAAAAAAAGAAAATCACGTTTTTTTTTGAAACGTGATTTTTTTATTATATCGTCATCGAAAATAATGCAGTTTCAGGCGCTTTCCGTTTTAACCTTAAATCGAATGCCATACAAATATTTCTTACGTAAGGTTTTCCTGCTTCAGTAACTTCAATTGTATTGTTGTTTATAATTAGAAAACCATCTTTTTCCATTTCCTTTAGTTGAGATAAGACTTCTGGAATTTGATCAAAATAACTGGATTTTTCTTCCCAAGATGTTTTAAATTGACACATCAAGCTTAATATATGCTTTCTAATAATTAAATCTTCGTTAGTAAGCAAATGTCCTCTCAAAATTGGCAGTTTATCTGATTCTAGCATCTGATAATAAGCTTCTATATCTTTAACGTTTTGAGCAAAACTATACCAACTATCACTTATAGAAGACACACCTAAACCTATCATTAGTTGTGTTTTTGACGCGCTATAACCCATAAAATTGCGATGTAATTTTCCAGTTTCGAAGGCATTATATAAACTGTCTGATTTTAAAGCAAAATGATCCATTCCAATTTCGTAGTAACCATTTTTATATAAAGATTGTTTTCCTTCTTCATATAATCTTCTTTTTTCGTCATCTTTAGGCACATCTTCATCTTTAAAACCACGTTGTCCATTTCCTTTTATCCATGGGACATGAGCATAGCTGTAAAATGCCAAACGGTCAGGAAGAAGTGATTTTGTTTTTTCAATAGTATCTATAACATCATCGAGTTCCTGAAATGGTAATCCAAAAATAAGATCATGCCCAATAGAGGTATAGCCAATTTCTCTAGCCCAAAAAGTAACTTTTGCTACATTTTGAAACGGCTGAATTCTATGAATTGCTTTTTGAACTTTTTCAGAATAATCCTGAACACCAAAACTTACTCTTCTAAAACCTAAATTAAATAATGTTTGTAAATGTTCTCGTGTGGTATTGTTTGGATGACCTTCAAAACTAAATTCGTAATTTTCTGCTTTACTAGCATGACAAAAAATACCATTGATTAAACTTTCTAAGTTTTCTACAGAGAAAAAAGTAGGTGTTCCGCCACCTAAATGAATTTCTTTTATAATTGGTTTTGATTCTAATAGCTTACAATACAATGACCATTCTTTTAGAACTGCTTCTATATAAGTCTTCTCTATGGCATGATTTTTAGTAATTCGCTTATTGCATCCACAAAAAGTACACAAACTTTCACAAAATGGCAAATGTATGTATAAACTAATCCCTTCTGATTCGTTGCTTTCTGCAAATGATTTTTTTAATGTATCAACCCAAATTTGATATGAAAAGTCATTCTCTTCCCAATAAGGAACAGTAGGATAACTGGTATATCTTGGGCCAGGAACATTGTATTTTTGAATTAAAGAAACTGACATAAGTGTAATTTACATGCCAAAAATAAAGTATCCAAAAACTAAAAGAAATGATAATTGTCATATTGCTAAAAAGAGCAAATATTTTTAGCTGAAATCCTTTTTATAAAAAAAAAAACGCCTCAAGTTTCCTCAAGGCGTTGCTTTATAAAATATATTTTAATTATGCTTTACCAGCAGCAATTAAATTTAATGCAGAACCTGCTACAAACCAACCAATTTGGCTGTCATTGTAAGTATGGTTTGCTAAAATAATATCTTTTGAACCATCAGCATGAACAAATTCTAAGGTTAATGGTTTTCCTGGAGCAAAATCAACTAAATCTGTAAAATTGATAGTATCATCTTCTTGAATTTTGTCGTAATCTGCTTCGTTAGCAAACGTAAGACCCAACATTCCTTGTTTTTTCAAATTTGTTTCGTGAATACGAGCGAATGATTTAACCAAAACAGCTTTTACTCCCAAAAATCTTGGTTCCATTGCGGCGTGCTCACGTGAAGAACCTTCTCCGTAATTTTGATCACCTACAACAACTGAAGAAATTCCAGCTGCTTTATAAGCTCTTGCTACTGCAGGAACTGTATCGTATGTACCTGTTAATTGATTTTTTACTGAATTGGCTTTTTGGTTAAAAGCATTTTCTGCACCAATTAACATATTGTTTGAGATGTTATCTAGATGTCCGCGGAAACGCAACCAAGGTCCAGCCATAGAAATATGGTCAGTGGTACATTTTCCGAAAGCTTTAATTAATAACTTGGCACCCATAATGTTTTTTCCGTCCCAAGCGGCAAAAGGAGCTAGTAATTGCAAACGATCTGATGTTTCAGAAACTGCAACTTGTACTCCTGAACCATCTTCTGCTGGTGCTTGAAAACCTGCGTCTTCTACATCAAATCCTTTAGAAGGTAATTCATCACCTTTTGGAGGCAATAATTTCACCATTTCACCATTGTCATTTAATAAAGAATCGGTCAATGGATTAAAATCTAATCTCCCTGAAATTGCTAATGCAGCAACCATTTCTGGTGAAGTTACAAAAGCGTGTGTATTTGGATTACCATCGGCTCTTTTAGAAAAGTTACGGTTAAACGAGTGAACGATTGTATTTTTTTCTCCTTTATCTGCTCCAGCTCTATCCCATTGTCCGATACATGGTCCACAAGCATTTGTAAATACTTTAGTTCCCATTTTTTCGAAAGTTGCGATGATTCCATCTCTTTCGATAGTGTAACGAATTTGTTCTGAACCTGGATTGATTCCGAATTCTGCTTTTGGCGAAATCCCGTGTGCAACAGCTTGCTCTACAATAGAAGCAGCACGTGACATATCTTCATATGAAGAGTTAGTACAAGAACCTATTAATCCCCATTCTACTTTTATTGGCCAACCATTTGCAGCAGCTTCTTCTTTCATTTTAGAAACTGGTGTTCCTCTATCTGGTGTAAAAGGACCGTTGATATAAGGCTCTAATTCAGATAAATTAATTTCGATAACTTGGTCGAAATAGTTATTTGGATTGGCATATACTTCGTTGTCTCCAGTTAAATAATCGGCTACTTTATCCGCAGCATTTACTACGTCTTGACGACCTGTTGCGGCTAAATATCTTCTCATCGAGTCATCGTAACCAAATGTAGAAGTTGTGGCACCAATTTCGGCACCCATATTACAAATTGTACCTTTTCCAGTACATGACATATTTATTGCGCCTTCACCAAAATATTCAACAACAGCACCAGTTCCTCCTTTTACAGTAAGAATATCGGCAACTCTTAGAATAACATCCTTTGGAGATGACCAACCGTTTAATTTTCCTGTTAGTTTTACGCCAATTAGTTTAGGAAATTTTAATTCCCAAGACATTCCAGACATTACATCTACTGCATCAGCACCACCAACTCCTATCGCTAGCATTCCTAATCCACCAGCATTTACTGTGTGAGAATCGGTACCTATCATCATTCCTCCAGGGAAAGCGTAGTTTTCTAAAACGATTTGGTGAATAATCCCTGATCCTGGTTTCCAGAAACCAATTCCGTATTTATTTGAAACAGAAGAAAGAAAATCGAAAACTTCTTTAGATTGTGAATTAGCAAAAGCTAAATCTGTTTTTGCTCCATCTTTTGCTTGAATTAAGTGATCGCAATGTACCGTTGTTGGCACAGCAACTTTGCTTTTCCCTGCATGCATAAATTGTAACAATGCCATTTGGGCTGTTGCATCTTGACATGCTACTCTGTCTGGAGCAAAATCTACATAATCTTTCCCTCTAGAAAAAACACTTGAAGGTGTTCCGTCCCAAAGGTGAGCATATAAAATCTTTTCTGTTAATGTAAGCGGACGACCTACTAATTCACGTGCTTTATCTACACGAGAGGCCATATTTGCATACATTTTTTCAATCATTTCAATATCAAAAGCCATAATTTCTATGTTTATTCGGTTTATCGTTTATTTACTTTCTCAGTTCGCTGATGCTTGTGTGAATATTCGTGATGCGAATTTACGAAAACGATATATTATTAAAAAATATTTAAAGGAATATATTGTTCAATTCTAATAATTTACGAAAAGCTAGTTTTTGTATTGTTATTATTATCAAAAATGAATTATTGAACATTAATTTTAAATAATTCTTAATTCTTATCACGTAAGTTCATGATCGGTTTTTCGTAGAATCGATATAAGATATAGGACAACAAAAAGGTAATTCCGAAATAAATGAATAAAATTAAAATTGATGGGAATTGAAATGAAAATTTACTAAGAATATATTTAAAAATCACAGCTACAATACTATAATGAATTAAATATACTGCATAAGATGTTTTGCTTATAAAAGTGACGCTCGCGAAAAATACAGATTGTGAGTTTTTCCAAAAAATAAAATAGGGTAGAGCTAAAAAGAAAATAACCGACGAAAGTGTAAAATAAAACACATGAAAATACATTGGACTTGACATAATATCGACTCCTAAAACATTTAAAATAACAAATTGTAAGACGAACAAATTCATTGCTAAAATTAGAAAGTATATTTTGTATGTGTTTAAAAAATGAGTATAAAACTGATGTAGCCAAGCCAGTAAAACACCATAAAGTATCGTGTCGAAACGATAAATTACGATTGATTTTAGATTTGTATTCCAAACTTCCATAGTAGAAATGTCACTATTTTTCATATTAAAAAAACGAAGAATATGAGCTAGAATTATTAACAAAAAAATAGTAGACAAAAACGTCCATTTTTTAGATAATTTATTTCCAATTTTTAATGTAAAAAACAGACTAAAAGGTAATAATATATAAGTCCATTCTTCGATCGACAAGCTCCATGATTCTGAGAAAAAACCAATAGAATACGTTTTGAAATTCTGGAAGAAGTAAAAATATTTATACCAATATTGGGAAGGATAACCTAAAAAAAATGCGATTCCTAGATTTACAAAAAGGATTAAATAATAATTAGGTAATGTTCGAAACCAGCGCCTTTTTAAGAAGACAAAAACACTTTGCAAGGAAAAATTATCAGTAATATATTGTCGTAACAATATTGAGCCTATCAGATAGCCACTTAAGACAAAAAATAATTCAACTCCTGCAAAACCAGATAATCCACTTAGGGAAATTACTAACGGATTTGTACTGTCTATTAAGTAATAGACATGGGAAAATAAAACCAGCAAAATGGCAATTGCACGAATTACATCTAATCCGAACATTCGTGTGCTATTTTGCTTTTCTAATGCATTCATTTCAATTATATCTGTATCTATTACTGACTTAGTATGATTCTAAAATCAAAGATATACAAATATTTGGCATTTGCACTTTTCCTTTCTAGTCTGTTGGAAATTAGCAGTTTTTAGATTTCAGAGGTTAGAAATTTTTTAAAACAAACCTTCTATTTTTTTGTTTGGAATCCCAATTTTTGTAGCGTCAAAATTTAATTTATTTTGTAACAATGAAGCATATACACTTCTAAAATCTGTTTCGTGTTTCAAATCTCCATTGTCTAAATCAGAAAGATTAGGATTGTTTCCCATTACTTTTCCTTTATTGTTTCCGCCAATAATAAACATTGGTGCTGCGGTTCCGTGGTCGGTTCCTTTGCCATTGTCTTTTACACGACGCCCAAACTCAGAGAAAACCACAATAGTTACATTTTGCATGAGCTTGGCATTTTTTAAATCGGTATAAAAACTAAAAATAGCATCGTTCAATTCAGAAAGCTTATTATTTTGAATAGCCAATTGATTGTCATGTGTGTCAAATCCTCCGAGTGAAGTATAATAAACTTTCGAATTCAAATTCCCTTTTATTAATCTTGCAATCCATTCTAAATTTTTAGACAATCCAGTTTTTGGATAACTCACTTCTGATGTCGATTTTGCCAATGCTTTCTGTATTTCATCTGAACCTTCTGTGACCGAATTGGCTATTTTTCGAACAAAATCCAATTGTGGATTAGTAGATAATTGAACTGAATCATCATTTTCGGTTTTAGTTTTAAATCTGTTAGGATCTTTTACAGTAATCGAATTTGGTTCTTGTCCTTTCAGAGCTAAATTATCTATCGAATCTAGATTAATTCCAGCTGTTGGTTGATGTTCTTTGCATTGCAAATCTAAATAACGACCAAGCCAGCCATTATCTAAATACTGATTTGAAGCTGAGCCTGTTTGCCAAATTTCCTGACTGCGAAAATGGGAACGAATAGGTTCTGGATAACCCACATTTTGAATTACAGATAAATCACCATTTTGTTGTATTGTTGCAAAACTTTTTAAAGCAGGGTGAAAAGCCATTCCTCGTGTGGCACTAATTACTTCATTTTTTGATAATGCAATTTTAGGGCGTAAATCATAATATAAAGGATTTTCGAACGGAACAAAAGTGTTTAAACCATCATTTCCACCATTTAATTGTATAAAAACCAAACATTGTTCGCCAATAACTAGATTTTGTTGAGAACCAAAAGCAAACAAAAAATCTGGTAATAATAAAGAACCACCAGTAAAAGTTCCTGTAAGTGAGAGAAAATTTCTTCTGTTCATGATTTTAGTATTAAATGAGTTGGTATTCAGGAGTTTTTACGATTGCATTAAACAATCGCAAAACTGCATTTTCAGAACCTTCAGTATTAGAGTCGAAATCATATTTTAATATTTTTTCAAAATCTTGTTGTGTGTTTTCGTCTATTTCAAATAATAATCGGTCTTCTAATTCGGTAATGATTTGTTTATTGTTACCATTTTTATTCCAATCGAGTTTAATATTTGTTTTTTGGAATAGTATTTCATTGTCTTTTTCTTCGGCTTTAAACATTTTTCTGTTTATGGTTCTGCCGCTAGAAAACAAATCGGCGATATTATTTCGTTGCAAATACACTTGCGATGTGAGCCAAGAATTTCCCCCAACCCAACCTTTTACATTGGGTTGATTAAATAAATCTATTCCTTGTTCTCGAAGAAATAAAACCAATATTTTTGGATTTTCTAACTCAATATGTAATTCTGAAATAAGTTGTAAACTATATTCTAACGGATTTTTTATTTTTGAACCCGCTGTTTTTTTAGTAAATTCTTCGGTAAAAATTTTGGTTAATAAAGGTTTTATTTCGAAGTTCATTTTCTTAAAATAATCACCATAATAAGTAACTAATTCAACCGAAGGATTATCATAAATAAACCATTTTAGGATTTTTTGTGTAATAAAATAAGGAATATTTTTTTGTTCGAAAATAATATCTACTAAATCATCGGCTTTAAATCTGCCTGTTTTTCCTAAATAAGTTATGATGTCATTGTCTTCAAAAATGGGACGATATTGTGCTTCATTTTCACCAATTCCCAAACCTGCTAAAGCTTTTGCTCCATTTTTAATATCATTTTCAGTATAGTTTCCAATTCCGAGTGTAAATAACTCCAATAATTCTCGACTTAAATTCTCGTTAAGCTTATCTTTTCTGTTGTCTACATTGTCAAGATAACGAACCATGGCATTGCTCTTTAAAACTTTTTTTGTGAGTTCCTTAAAATTACCAAAAGCATGTTCTCGCAACAACTGATTGTACTGAAAAATCCAATGATTTACTTTTACTTTCTGATAAGTAGCTACGAAATGATTATGCCAAAAACAAGTCATTTTTTCTTGTAATGGAAACTCATTAGTCATCATTTTATTAACCCACCAAGCTTTCATTTCGTTGGAAACTTGCACCTCTTTTTTAAGCATTTCTTTTGCACTTTCAGGATCAGATTTTATTTTTTGACGAATTTCACGTAACTCCGTAAACGATTTAGGACTTTCGTCTAAAAAAGAAGGGATTTGAGCATCGTATTTTGTCTGAAATGATTTCTCTAAGAATTTTTGCAAGCCCAAACCCGAAATACTTTGAGCTTGCTTATTAGAAAATCCCAATCGCAATGACCAGAGTGTGTTATTGTTCATAATGAGAAGTTTAAATTAGCGTCTTCCTCGTCTCGATACTTTAACTGCTTTTACATTACCACGTTTATTTTTGTGAATTACCGTTGTTCCTCGGCGATTTTTAACGACAAGTGTAGATGAATGTCTTCTTGGTGAATATACTTTTCTTGCTACAAAAACACGATGTGTTGGCGTTCTGTGATAATAAACACGATGAGGTGCGCATCTTGTATAAAAAATAGCGTGACGATATGGTCTCCAAGGTTTCCACCATCTTGGATAAAATCCCCAACGGTGTGGCGAAGCCCAAACGACATATCTTGGTGCGTAAATAAAACGAACGCTTGGCCAGAACCAAACATTTACCATAACATTAGTTGTAATAATCTCTGGCATAGCTGGGCCAGATTTAGATTTGTCTATCGAATCTTGAGTATCGAAAGGTTCTACGATAGTATTCTCGGCATATAATTCGTTGTCGCCATCTATTTGTAAAGTAGCTTCTTCATTACCTGTTTTTTCGATACCAATTGTTGCTATATCTTGTTTTTCGCTTTGGCTTAAATAAGTACTTAAGACAATTACATGTGTGTCGTTTTCTTTAATATCATCTACATTTATATAATCGATGTTACCATCGTTATTCAAATCTAGATTGTTTACATTGTTATTTTCTTCATTAATCAATTTTTCGAATTCTTCTAATGAATTCGATTTTTTAAAAATGGCTAAAGCGCCTTCTAAACTAAAATTATCACCAGTAAATTCTGGAGTATCATTTTCTTGAGCAAAACCTAATGTAATTCCTAGAAAGACAAATAGGATTGTGGTTATTTTTTTCATAATTGTATAATGTTTATTAATAAGACTATAAATTTATAAAAAGGTTTAATTTTTGATATAAAAAAAACCTGCAAGCTCTCACTTACAGGTTTTCTACTTTCAATATAATTTCTATTTATTTTATCAATTCAAAACTTCTCTTTACAAAAGCGGTTAATTCTTCTCCTTTTAATAAATTTTGAGACAATTTCGCCAAATCTAAAGCTTGTTTTACCAAGTTTTCTTGTGCTGATTTGTCTTTATTGTTTAAAATTGAAGTAGCTAAATCAGAATTAGTATTTACTACTAAATTGTACATCTCTGGCATATGACTCATTCCAAATATACTACCGCCACCAGATTGACTCATTTCTTTCATACGACGCATGAATTCTGGCTGTGTAATAATAAATGGAGATGCATTGCTATCTAAAGCTTCTAATTGTACAGAATATGCTTTTGGTATAAAGGCTTCTAAAGAAGTTTTTAGACTTTCTTTTTCTTCATCAGATAATTTAGAAATTGCAGTTTCTTCCTTTTTAATCAAATTATCAATATGGTCAGAATCTACACGAACAAAAGTTAGGTCTTGATTATCACCTTCAATTTTTTGAATTAAATGGGAAATAATAGGAGAATCTAACAACAAAACTTCGTAACCTTTATCCTTTGCAATTTCAATATAAGAATGCTGTGCTTCTTTATTTCCTGCGTATAAAACAACTAATTTTCCGTCTTTGTCAGTTTGTTTTTCTTTTAAATTTTCTTTTAGTTCATCAAGAGTAAAATATTTACCATCAACCGTCGGATACAAAATAAATGCGCCTGCTTTTTCGTAAAATTTCTCTTCAGAAAGCATTCCGTATTCTAAAACGATTTTTATATCATTCCATTTTTGTTCAAAATCTTCACGGTTTTCTGTAAATAAAGCTTTTAGCTTGTCAGCAACTTTACGAGTAATATAGTTGGATATCTTTTTTACAGCACCATCGGCTTGCAATCCTGAACGAGAAACATTTAACGGAATATCTGGCGAATCGACCACACCACGAAGCATCATTAGGAATTCAGGAACAATTCCTTCTACATTATCAGTTACATAAACCTGATTTTGGTACAATTGGATTTTGTCTTTCTGAATTTGTAAATCTGAACCTAATTTTGGGAAATATAATATCCCAGTTAGGTTGAAAGGATAATCTACATTCAAATGGATATGAAACAATGGCTCTTCAAACTGCATTGGATAAACCTCACGATAAAAATCTTTGTAATCTGCATCAGTCAAATCTGTTGGTTGTTTTGTCCAAGCTGGATTTGGATTATTGATAATGTTATCAACTTCTACTTCTGTGAAAATATTGTCTTTGTCTTCGGGAGCAACTTCTTCTCCTTTTTTCTGTTCTATTTTTTCTGTTCTGGTTCCAAATTTAATCGGAATAGGCATAAATTTATTGTACTTATTCAATAAACCAGAAATTTTAGAATCTTCTAAAAACTCTAAAGAATCTTCTGCAACGTGTAGGATAATTTCAGTTCCACGAGTCGTTTTGTCAGCCGCTTCTAACGTAAATTCAGGGCTTCCGTCGCAAGTCCAGTGTGCTGCTGGTTCATCTTTGTACGATTTTGTAATGATTTCAACTTTCTCTGCTACCATAAATGCAGAATAAAAACCCAAACCAAAATGACCAATAATTCCAGAATCTTTTGCAGAATCTTTATATTTGTCTAAAAATTCCTCAGCGCCAGAAAATGCTACTTGATTGATGTATTTTTCTACTTCATCGGCAGTCATTCCTAAACCTTGGTCAATGATGTGAATTTTTTTTGCTTCCTTATCGATTTTAATTTCAATAATAGGACTACCATATTCAACTTTGGCTTCACCAATACTGGTAAGGTGTTTTAATTTTAAAGTAGCGTCGGTTCCGTTAGAAATCAATTCACGCAAGAAAATTTCGTGATCGCTGTATAAGAATTTCTTGATTAAGGGAAAGATGTTTTCTACCG
>NZ_JBDTQE010000027.1:0-33769 GCF_039932285.1 Flavobacterium sp. | reverse complement strand
AGAATTTTACCTGATATGATTGAAATTGGTTCTTGGATTGGTCTTGCGGCTATGACAAGAAGCGAAATTACGATCAAAAATGTGTCGTGGGACAATTTGGGTATTATCCCAAATACTTTTAGAAAATTAGGAATTACTTTAGAAAAAAGAGGCGATGATATTTATATTCCAACTCACGAAAATTACGAAATAAAAACTGATATCGATGGTTCTATTCTTACCATTGCCGATGCGCCTTGGCCAGGATTAACGCCCGATTTATTGAGTATTATTCTTGTAGTTGCTACGCAAGCAAAAGGTGATGTTTTAATACATCAAAAAATGTTCGAAAGCCGTTTGTTTTTTGTAGACAAACTAATAGATATGGGCGCAAAAATTATGCTTTGTGATCCGCACAGAGCAGTAATTATGGGACATAATTTCGAATCACAACTCAAAGCAACTACTATGTCTTCACCAGATATTAGAGCTGGAATATCTTTGTTAATTGCTGCGCTTACTGCAAAAGGAACAAGTATTATTCAAAATATAGAGCAAATAGATCGTGGTTACGAACGTATTGATGAACGTTTGAGAGCCATTGGAGCAAATATTGTAAGAGAATAAATGAACTTAAATCAAGTTACAATTTCAGTTAAAAATGTAGAGCAATCTATTCTATTTTATCAAAAATTGGGTTTAAATCTTATTGTTAAATCTTTACCTGAATATGCAAGATTTGAATGTATCAATGGAGATGCTACTTTTTCTTTACATAGAAATGAAGAGTTAAATAATGGAACTTGGATTTATTTTGAAGTTGATAATGTTGATGTTAAAATAAGTCAACTTCTAGAAAATGATTTTATTATAAATGATCTTCCGGAAGATAAACCTTGGTTATGGCGAGAAGCTAGATTAAAAGATTTAGACAATAATATCATTATAATTTATAACGCTGGAAGTAACAGAAAAAGTCCGCCATGGCTTATATAATACTAACAAATCCCATTGCGCTTGCTTTGGGATTTATTTTTTAAATATGGAAACCTATATCATTATTTTACTTTGCATTGCTTCGTTTTTTGCTGGATTTGTAGATGCAGTAGTCGGCGGCGGCGGATTAATTCAGACTCCAATAGCGTTAATATTATTACCTAATTTCCCTATTTCGTCAATAACGGGATCATTAAAAATTCCAGGAATTAGTGGCACGAGCGTTGCTGCTTTTCATTATTTGAAGAATGTAACCATGAACTGGAAATTATTAGTCATTATGGCTTTGTTTTCCTGTGGCTTTGCTTTTTTTGGCTCGGAATTATTAACACTGGTAAGTAATGATTTTATGAAACCATTGTTGTTTGGTATCCTAATTTTATTAGCCATTTATACTTTTATCAAAAAAGATTTTGGCCAACACCAAATCAAAGAAATATCAGAAACTAGAATGATACTTTTTGGTATTATTATCAGTTCATTTATTGGTTTTTACGATGGTTTTATTGGTCCTGGAACGGGAAGTTTTCTTGTAGTAGCGTTTATTACAATTCTTGGTTTCGACTTTTTGCACGCTTCTGCCAATGCAAAAATGGTCAATGTAGCTTCAAATATTGGCTCGATTACTTTATTTATTTTGAAAGGAAAAATCATTTGGGCAATGGCAATTCCCATGGCTTTTTGCAATGCTTTTGGCGGTTGGTTGGGCGCGAAAACAGCACTAAAAAAAGGAAATGGGTTTATTAGAATTTTCTTTCTGCTAGTTGTTGTTGGAACTTTAATCCGTTTTGGATATGATGTATTTTTTAAAAAGTGAGATTTTAAACCACGAGTTTTTTACTAACTAGTTTATCATTTAAGGGCATGTAAGAAAACTTTAAACTTGGTTAATTTACCATTAATTCAAAACATTCAAAAATTTCAACCCAAAAATCACACCATCGGTCTGAAAACCATTTTGATATGATCGAACATAATCCAATCTAAAAACTTTAAATTTCCCGAAACCTAAATTATCTAATCCTACAGAAAATTCATGATAAGGCGTTTTATTAGGAACAGAAAGATTATGATAGCCTAAAATTAAATTTGATTTTAATTTATTTAACAATGGGATTTTATTAATAATAAATCCTTTGTCATCATATTCTGAATGCGTTTCAAAAAAAGCATCATTGGTACTATTTGTATAATAAGGCATCAAGTTAAAAACATTCAGGTAATCATTAGTTTGTCCTATTCTAGTTTGATTTCCAGCAAAATGTTTGTAATCTACAAAGGAAATATTAGCTGCATTGAAGAATTTTCCAGCAGTCATATTTACGCCTAAATGTCCTTTGTTTCCTAATGCAAAATCTTGCGTTACTTTTGCTCCTAAATAATCGAAATTATAACTGTTTTGGCTTCCAGCAAAACCTTTTTCGTATGTAAAATAAAGAACAGGATATTTATCATTTGGAATATTAAATTTTCCGTCAGGACGTGTCCAATATTCTTGATCAAAATTTATTTTCCCAGTTATTTTTCCTTTTGCCAAATTATGTTTTACAATGGCTGTAGTCGAATTGTCTAAAGGCAATAACGGATTATTTGAAGTGTATAAATCATCATTTTTTATGATTGTAAAATCCGTATTATTAAACAATGGTTTTCTTTCAGAATAGTCGAAATTGGTATAAATAGAAAAACCATTTACAACTTCTTGACTATAGCTTAATTTGACAAAATTCTTGTCAAATAATTTCATATAATTATCCTTAAAAAACAAGGTGCTAATAGAATTTACAATATCTGAAATTGGTTTCTTTTCATTAAACTGAGTTGCTTCGCTTCCAGCAGAAATAGCTAAAAATGCATTGTTATGATTGTTGAATTTTTTAGAAAAATCGACAATTGCTCTTAGTTTAGTTTCTGCAAAACCATAATTAAATTTTGTTCCAAAATTGGTGTAAGTTCTGTCGTCTGGATTTCGTTTGGTATAGGACAAATCTGCGGATAAATTATAGCCTTGAACCGTATTGAACCTTAATGAGGTTAGTGGTCCGCTATAATTTATAGTTGTATTTTTGTAAGAGTTTTTATAACTGTAACCGGATAAAATTTGTTGTAAATGAAATTTATTTTCTTTTCTATCTATCGAATCTAGATATGTTTTGGATTTTCTTAATGTTTGAATGCTGTCTTTCTTCACATAATCGGTACTTTCTTCTATAGTTAATGGAATTGGACGAATAGAATTCCAGAAACTATCTTCTTTTTTGTTTGAATCTTTTTCGAAGGTGAGTACTTCGTGCGTAAATGTCTTTTTGTCAAATTTAGGTTCAAATTCAAAATTGCTATATACGTAAGTGAATTTTCCTGAAACATTAATTCCTAGTAATCCGGCAATAAAATCGAGACTTTGTGTGTTTTTAGTCCAAATATTATCCATTTTATTATAGCTAAAACTTTGTTTTAATACTAGATTATCCAGCGCAGGAGTTTGCATTCGGTAGCCTTTTAGGTTTACATCGACTGCATAAATGGCCCACGAATCATCTACAATATAAATGTATCCTTCGACTACTGGTTCGGTGTCACGACGTGGAATTACTTTTATCTTATTTATTTGTTGTTTGTCTTCGTTGTAAAAACTACCTTCAATTTTAAATTTATAATAATTAAAAGCATTATCGCTAAGTGGAGAAATCACGTTGATATTAAAAATTATGTAATTTTCATAGAAATCAAAATCGACAGCAGCAGCATTATTAAAACTAAAACCATTGTCTTTTCCGCTTACTTTTGAAGCCACTATAGTTTCTTTCATCTTATCGGGCTTCTGAAAATTTAATCTAGAGACAGTTTCCGATAAATATAAAATCCCCGTTCTAGTAGAATCTAGGGCACCTTCAAAATCGCCCAAATCTTGTCCTAAAATTTTCTTGGGAGCATCTTTTATTTTCATGAGCCCACGAGAGTAAAAATCGGCATTGTATTTTGCAGTTTTAGCTGAGTTTTCCTTTTTTGCGGCTATGGCGTTCCGTATAATTTGTTTGGCTGGATCTTCCTGGTTATTTATAACGACTTCATTTAGAGTGAAGTTTTCTTCTGTCAATTTTATATTTAATTCATATGGAAAAGTTTCAATAGTAATAGGGATTTTTTTGGTTTTAAAACCTAAATATTGAAAAACAACCATATATTTACCTGTTTTTTTTATATTCAATTCGTAAAAACCTTTTTCGTTTGTTGAGGTATTATTATAGGAATTTTCTATAAAAACAGTAACTGAGGGAAGAGAAATATTATTAGCATCTGTTACTAAACCCTTTATTTGAGCATTAGAAAAAAATGAAGATAGGAAGAGAAGAAATAAAATATTTTTTTTCATAATGCTTTTAGTTAGTGACTACAAAATTAAAATCATCTTTATAAAGTAAGAAATTAATTAACAAAACTTTGTATGGCCAATTCATAACTTTTTAATCCAAAGCCAATAATTATCCCATTTGCATTCGGAGAAATATAAGATTGATGTCGGAAAGTCTCACGAGAAAAAGTGTTCGAAATATGCACTTCGATTACAGGTGTTGTTATTGCTTTTATACAATCTCCAATTCCTATTGAAGTGTGTGTGTAAGCACCAGCGTTAAGGATTATTCCGTCATAAGTAAAACCAAATTCTTGTAGCTTATTGATGATTTCTCCTTCTACATTACTTTGGTAATAAATTAATTCGACCGAAGGATATTTAGTTTTTAAGTCTTCAAAATAAGTTGAAAAATCTAGGTTTCCATATATTTCTGGTTCTCGTTTTCCTAAAAGATTAAGATTTGGCCCGTTTATGATAATAATTTTCATTGTTTGTTTTTTGTAAAAATAAAAAAAGCATTCCAATTAAATTGGTAGTTCAACAAATTTTATATTGCAACTATTAGCTTGATTAAATATAAATTTTGAATAACGTCAGATTATCCCAATTATTTAGATAAAGTAGTATCGCTCTACATTTAGCTTTTCAACAATTTTCTTATAAACTAGAGTTTTAATATTTAAAAATATATTTAAAAATATTTCTTTAAACATTTTTAAATAAAAATAAAAAAGCCCGTAATACCTGTAAGTGAAGATAAATATACTAAACAAAGAATTAATCTTGTAGTCCAAATCATAAATAGACCTAACCAAATTCAGTTAGATTTAAAACAGCTATAATATATAAGTATTTGACTACTAAATAAGTATTAAATTGTTAATAACTTTTGCTAACTGCAGATTAACCATCATTTGATTTTAATAATTTTACTTCATTAATTTTAAAAAATAAAACAATGAAAAAAGTATTACTTACAGCTATTGCTGTGTGTGGTTTCACATTTGCAAATGCACAATCTAACAAAGCAGGAACAATGCATGTAAATGTTATGGGGGGATTTTTATCAGGAACAGCTACTGATAAAGCTGACGAAGCTGGTTCAGAGAAGTTTAAAGCTACTGCTACTGGAGCTCAATTTGGAGCTAATTTTCAGTATGGTATTGCAGAAAGTTTTAGTGCTGGTATCGGTTTAGAAGTTGGTACATCAGTATTAACTCCAAAAAATTATGATGGTTATGGTTATTATTCAGATCCATCATTATCTACTTTTAAAGTAATTGTATCAGGAAGATACTATTTCTTAAATGCTGATAAATATAATGTTTATGCTGGTCCATCTGTTGGTTACACAACTGGTAAAGACAAAACAGTTTTGGGTATAGATTATGGAACTGAAAAAACTAAATATTCAGGTTTAAACTATGGTGTTAATGTAGGTGGTAACTACTACTTTACTGATGTTGTAGGTGTTATCTTAAATGTAGGATACGAAGGGAATAGCTTGAAATCTAAACAAAACGTTGATTCTGTTGAGTATACAGGAAAAACAACTCTTGGAGGAGTTAAAGTTATGGCAGGTCTTGCTTTAAAATTCTAAAGTTTATTATGTAATATGTTGAAAACCATTCGTGTTAATTTACAAATGGTTTTTTTGTGAATATTTTTTTACATTTTTTTAATTAGGTAATAAAAAAAATGTAGTTTTGCACAAAATTTTAAAAACAAAAAAAATGAAAAAAGTATTATTAACTGCAGTTGCAGTATTTGCATTCGGATTTGCTAATGCGCAAGATGACGCTTCTTACAAACCTACAAAAGGTACAGTTACAACTGAGGTTGGTTTAACAGGAGGTTTAAACAATGCTGACTTTAACCTTAATACAGGTGTTTTAAAGTTTAGATATTTCCTAAAAGATGATTTAGGATTACGTTTAGGTTTTGCTACAAATTCTAGTAGAACAGAAGCTATAGATAATTCAAATCCAAGTAATGTTGCAACAACAATCGACAAAAACTCTAATTTAACTTTAAACTTAGGTGTTGAGAAACATTTTGCTGGTACTGAAAGATTATCAACTTATGCTGGAGCTGATTTATTAATTGGTTTCAAAGGAGCTAAAACAGAATACACAGAAAATGGTTATTCTTACAATGTTGATGGTGCTAATCAAGATCAAGCTACAGGTAACTTTAGTAATAATGGAGGTAATTACTTCGGATTAAGATTATTAACTGGAGCTGATTATTACATTGCTAAAAAATTATTTTTAGGTGTTGAAGCAGGTTTAAACATTATTACTGGTAAAAATAAAGATATTGAAATTACTGAAACTGCTCAACCAAATGTTAACATAGCTGGAGGTAAATCTTCAGGTATTACTACAAATGTTATTGGTGGAGTTAGAATTGGTTACCAATTCTAATATTCAGAATATTATAAATGAAAACCACGCTATAAGCGTGGTTTTTTTATGCTTAAAAAGTTGTTACTTTGCAATAATGAACTGGAGTAATTATATCAAAAACTTTCAATCCTATCTTAAAATAGAAAGAGGATTGTCTAAAAATTCTATAGATAACTATGTTCTGGATATAGAAAAATTAAGTAACTATTTATTAGATAATAGTATTACTATTTCCCCAATAAAAATAGATGAAGAAACAATTCAGCAATTTGTTTACGAGATTTCTAAAAGTGTCAATCCACGTTCGCAAGCTAGAACTATTTCGGGATTAAAAAGTTTTTTTAATTATCTCATTTTCGAAGATTATCGCCCTGACAACCCGTTAGAACTTATAGAAACACCAAGATTGGGACGAAAACTTCCCGACACATTAAATATTGAGGAAATAGATAGATTGATTGCTGCTATCGACTTGACAATTAATGAAGGTGAGCGAAATCGCGCCATGTTAGAAACACTTTATGCTTGTGGTTTACGTGTTTCGGAATTGGTTTCCCTAAAAATTTCCGATTTATTTTTTGATGAAGGATTCATAAAAATAACAGGAAAAGGAAACAAACAAAGATTTGTGCCTATAAGTGAGCATACTCAAAAATATATTCAGATTTATAAGAATACGGATAGAAATTTGTTGTCAATTCAAAAAGGTTACGAAGATACTTTATTCTTAAACCGAAGAGGCAGACAATTGACCAGAGCAATGATTTTTACAATTATAAAAAATCTAGCTGTTGAAATTGATCTGAATAAAGTAATAAGTCCGCACACTTTCCGACATTCGTTCGCCACACATTTACTCGAAAATGGTGCCGATTTACGATCTATTCAGCTCATGCTAGGACATGAATCGATAACTACTACCGAAATTTATATGCATGTAGATAGAAAACATTTAAGTCAAGTCTTACAAGCTTTCCATCCTAGAAGTAAATAAGTTTTTATCATTTCGACGAAGGAAAAATCTTAAAATTCTTAATTCTTAACATTACCTGACAGGTTTTTAAAACCTGTCAGGTATAAAATTTATTGGAGCAATTTTTTCAATTCCTCAAAAGAAAGTTTTTGTTGTTCCCCAGAAACCAAATTCTTTACAGAAAACTGATTGTTTTTCATCTCGTCATCGCCAACAATTATAGCCAAAGGAATGCCACGTTTCTCTGCATACTGAAACTGTTTAGCAATTTTGACATTGTCAGGATACAATTCGATTTTTACACCTGATTTTCGCAATTCAGTAATAGCTTTCATTGAATATTTGGTTTCTTCTTGTCCAAAATTCAAGAAAATAGCTTTAGAAGTTGTAGTTACTGTTTCTGGGAACAATCCTAATTCTTCTATAACCAAATAAATTCTGTCTAATCCGAAAGAAATCCCGACGCCACTCATGTTTTTAAGCCCGAAAATCCCAGTTAAATCATCATAACGACCACCGCCTCCTATAGATCCCATCGAAACAGCCTTTGGCGGAGCTACTTCAAAAATAGCACCTGTATAATAATTTAATCCTCGAGCAAGTGTTACATCTAAATCTAAAATAGCTGAAGTCAGTCCTAAATCAGAAACATTATCGCAAATAAATTGCAATTCTTCAACACCTTTCATTCCTTCAATGGAATCAGTAAGTAGAACAGATAATTTCGTTATTTTTTCAGAAATAGAGCCTGTAAAATTGAATAAAGGTTGTACTTTCTCTATTGCAGTTTCAGAAATTCCTTTTTCGATCATTTCTTTTTTTACGCCGTCTTCACCTATTTTATCTAGTTTGTCTAACGCTACTGTAAAATCTATTAATTTGTCCGATGCACCAATTACTTCGGCGATTCCGGATAATATTTTTCTGTTATTAATTTTGATAGTCACACCATTTAACCCTAAATCAGTAAAAATGGAATCATACAATTGTACCAATTCTACTTCTTGCCATAAAGATGTTGACCCTACCACATCGGCATCACATTGATAAAACTCTCTAAATCTCCCTTTTTGCGGACGGTCAGCACGCCAAACAGGCTGAATCTGGTAACGTTTAAAAGGAAATTCAATGTCATTTTGATGTTGTACAACATATCTTGCAAAAGGAACGGTTAAGTCATAACGAAGTGCTTTTTCAGAGATATAACCTGTTAAATGTTTATATTTTATTCCATAATAAAAATCAGCGAAAATTGATTTTACAAAATCATCCAATTGAGAATCAGATTTAGATAGTAAATCATCGTTATTAAGTTTTTTAATAATTAAATAAAAAACATCATCTAATAATTCAATTTCTGATATTGTTCCGTCTTTAAAAATAAATAAATTTTTACTTTTTAAATGTAAGGAAAGATTTTTTTTATATAATAAATCATAATCTTTCAAATCAAAAAATTCGTTTGCCTTTTTTAAATAATCTTTATGATATATTACTGAAAATCTAATAAAATCTACTAAAGTTTCGTTAAATTTAGATATATATTCCCCAGAATTCAATATTTTAAAAATTAATCTATCTCCTTCTTCACCATATTTTCCCATTAAGGTTTCAGAATTTTCAAACGAAGGTGTTTCGATAGGTTGAAAACCAAATTTCTCGAAATGAGCTCTCATTTTCTGAATAATGTATTGGCGTTTTGCTACTTCTGCTGGCGAAAAATCACGGGTTCCTTTTGGTATGCTTGGCTTCATTTTGTGTGTATTCGGGTTATTCGATTATTTGATTATTCGATTGCAGAAGGTTTCAAAAATTGCTTTTTAGCCCTGATGGAAGCGAAAATCCTGTTTCGTCTTTTGGGACGAGACAGATTGCAGCGACAGCAGGAAAATGGATTACAAAAAATCCCAAGCTATTCGCTCATAAAACTTTTGCAAATATCTTGTTTTTTAGCCTATTTATAAAATTTTAAATAGAAACTTGTAACAAAATCTGTAATTTCGTGTCAAATAGGTATTATGCTAGGATTATTTAAAGAAAATGTAAAAATTGCGCTGGGTTCTATAAGAACGCAGTTGCTCCGTACTATCTTAACGGTACTTATTATTGCTATTGGAATTACTGCTTTGGTAGGAATTCTGACTGTAGTTTCGGCTTTAGAAAATACTTTGTCTAAAGATTTTGCTTCAATGGGTTCTAATACTTTTTCGATAAATCAGTATGAGAATTCAACCAGAAGAAATGGGGGTGGAGAAAGAGAAATAGTAAATCCAATAATATCATATCCTGAAGCAAAGGCTTTTAAAGATAATTTTGATTACCCACTTGTGCATACTTCAGTTTCATTTACAGCAACGACAACTGCTGAGGTTAAGTTTGAGGCAGAAAAAACAGATCCAGAGGCTTCGGTTGTAGGAGTTGATGATTATTTTATGCCAAATTCTGGTCTTGAAGTTGTAAAAGGTCGAAATTTTACCGCTTTTGATATTGATAACAATAGTTATGTGTGTGTATTAGGTTCTGATTTTGAGAAGAAATTATTAAAAGATTTGAATCCAATAGATAAAATAATTTCTATTCGTGGTGCAAAATTTAAAGTGATAGGTGTTCTTAAAGAAAAAGGATCCACTTTTGGGAATAGTCAGGACTTACGAGTTATGATTCCTATACAAGTCGCTCGAAGTTTATTTACCGCTCCTAATATAAATTACACGACAAGTGTTATGGTCGATAAAAAGGAATTACTAACTAATGCGGTAGATAATGCTGTAATTGCAATGCGTAAAGTTAGAAAATTAAGTCCTATTGAAGATGCTAATTTTGCTATTTCGAGAAGTGATGATTTAATTAATAAAATACTAGATATTACACAATATTTGAGTCTTTCGGCCTGGGTAATTGGAATTATTACAATTTTTGGATCTTCGATTGCGTTGATGAATATTATGTTGGTTTCTGTAACTGAAAGAACTCGAGAAATTGGGGTTCGAAAAGCACTGGGCGCTAAGAAAAGCACCATTGCAATGCAGTTTTTTATGGAAACGTTAGTAATTGGACAATTAGGTGGGATGTTTGGTATTATTTTCGGAATTCTGATAGGTTATGTTATTTCAGTTTTAATCAAATTTGATTTTGTAATTCCTTGGCTCGCAATCACAGCAGCTTTTATTGTAAGTTTTATTGTGGCTGTGGTTTCTGGATCGTATCCTGCTATAAAAGCTGCAAAATTAGATCCTATTGAGGCTTTGCGTTACGAGTAATTTTGTGGTTAAAAATAGTTACGAATATTTAAATAAAATCTGACTTAATCATTCTGTCATTTCCGTAAATATCTTTTTTAAGTTTGATGTTTTTAAAATTGTATTTTTCTAACAATTCGACCATTTCCCTTCCTAAATACTGATTGATTTCGAAATACAATTGCCCGTTTTCAGAAAGGTTTTTAGTAGCTAATTCTGTTATTTTTTGATAAAAAATTAAGGCATCATTATCTTCTACAAAAAGAGCCAAATGGGGTTCATACTCCAATACGTTTTTATGAATTTCCTGTTTTTCTAAATTTCGAACATATGGTGGATTAGAAACTATAATATCAAAACTATCTAATAAATTTTCGGTTTCAAGAATGTTTTTTTCAATAAATGTGACTTTTACATTGTTTAGTTCTGCATTTTTCTTTGCAGTTGCTAACGCTTTTTCCGAAATATCAATAGCAAAAACTTGAGCGTTTGGAAGATTTTTTGCCAATGAAATCGCGATACAACCAGAACCTGTCCCAATATCAAGAATCTTTAAATCTTTAAATCTTTTAATTTTTAAATCTTTAATAATCCATTCGACCAATTCTTCTGTTTCAGGACGAGGAATTAGCGTGTATTCATTGACATAAAAAGGCAATCCAAAAAATTCGGTTTCACCTAATATATATTGTATGGGTTTTTGTTCTTTAAGTTGAGATAAAACCGTTTCCCATTGTAATATTTGTAGGTTATCTAATTCTAAATCTGGATTCAAGACCAAATCGACACGTTTCAGTTCATGAAAAGCTTCTAAGATGATATAAAAAAAGCTTTCAATTTCTTTTTCATCAAAAATTGAAGATAGCTCTTGTATGAATTGTGTTCTGTACTTTTTTATAAGCATTTTTTAATCCTAAATATTTAATAATTAATAACTTATTTGTTTAATGGAATTCGTTTTTTTAACCACATAGAAATATAGTTTTATTTTATTTAGTAATTTTTAAGTCTTATTAATTGTTTTATCATCCAAACAGGACAAGAAGTGTGACCAGTATTTCCCATGGGTTCACAAAGGTATTCGAAACCAACTTTTTTGTATAGTTTTTGTGCGGCTTCCATATACGGCATGGTTTCTAAATAACATTTCTCATACTCGAAACTTTTGGCGATGTCAAGACATTTCTCCATTAATTGGGAACCAATTCCTAATCCTCGAGCTTCTGGCAAGAAATACATTTTTTGTAATTCGCAAATTGTTTCCGCTTCGTTTTCTAACGGAGCAATTCCAGCTCCTCCAATCACAGTGCCATTATTTTCTACTATAAAATATTTTGTTTTTGGATTTTGATACGTTTCAAACAAAAAATCCAATTGCGGATCAGCATAAGCGGTTCCTACTTTTGGCGCACCCAATTCCATTAAAACATCACGAACAATTTTTGCAATTGCTTGATTGTCTTTTTGTTGAATTTCTCTAATTATAATATTATTCATTCTAAAACTAAAATCTTATTTTTGTGATGTGAAGATACATGAATTTTACATAAAACGTTGCATCGAATTAGCCAAAAATGGTTTGCCTTCAGCGATGCCTAATCCTTCGGTTGGCGCAGTAATTGTTTTTGAAAATAAAATTATTGGCGAAGGCTACACTTCTGCTTATGGTGGAAATCATGCCGAAGTAAATGCTATTGCATCGGTAAAAAATAAAGAATTATTAGCAAAATCGACAATCTATGTCAGTTTAGAACCTTGTAGTCATTTTGGAAAAACGCCTCCTTGTTCGGATTTAATTATCAAATATAAAATTCCAAATGTTGTTATAGGTACTGTCGATTCTAATAGTATAGTGTCAGGGCAAGGAATAAAAAAATTATTAGAGGCTGGTGCCAATGTGGTTGTGGGAATACTTGAAGCGGAATGTAGGGAATCTAACAAACGTTTTTTTACTTTTCACGAAAAAAAGCGGCCTTATATTATATTAAAATGGGCAGAAACGGAAGATGGATTTATTGCACCATCTTCAAAAAACGAACAAAAACCAGTTTGGATTACCAATATTTACTCCCGACAACTAGTCCATAAATGGCGAAGTGAAGAACAAGCGATACTTGTGGGAACGCAAACGGTTATTAATGATAATCCGAAATTAGATGTTAGAGATTGGACTGGAAATAATCCGATAAAAATTGTTTTAGATAAAAATAATAGAATTCCAAAAGAAAGTCATATATTTGATATTTGCCAAAAAACACTAGTAATTTCTGACAAGACAATTGATTATTCTGAAAATTTAGCTTTGCAAATTGCGACATTTTTATTTGATAATAATTTACAGTCCGTAATTATAGAAGGCGGAAGGCAAACTTTACAGACCTTTGTAGATGAAAATTTGTGGGACGAAGCAAGAATTTTTAGAGGAAAAGAGATGTTTTCTAGTGGTACAAAATCCCCTGTAATTACTGGAAAAATAGTGGCGAAAAGCAAAATAGACAATGACGAACTATTAATCTATTTAAACTATGATTAACACTATTATTTTCGATTTTGGCGATGTATTTATCAATCTAGATAAAGAAGCTTCGCTTACGGCATTAAAAAAATTAGGTTTACACTCTTGGAATGATGAATTTGAACATTTAAATCAAGAGTTTGAACGAGGAAAACTAACCGAAGTTCAATTTATTATTGGAATAAAAAAATTAATACCAAACGCTTCTATTGATGACATAAGAGCTGCTTGGAACTCCGTGCTTTTAGATTTCCCTCTACAAAGATTAGAGTTTTTGCAACGATTGTCTATGATGAATTATAAGTTATTTTTGTTAAGCAATACTGACGAAATTCATATAGCAAAGTTTGAGCACATGCTTGGGGCTACATTTATAAGAGAATTTTATCAATGTTTCGAAAAGGTATATTTTTCTTTCGAAATTGGAACACGTAAACCAGATATACAAGCTTTTAATTACATTATTAATAAACATGATTTAATAACAAATCGTACTTTGTTTATTGATGACAAAAAAGAGAATACAGATATTGCAGCCTCTTTAGGAATGCAAGTTTGGAACATTATTCCAGGGAAAGAAGATATCACTCAGCTTTTCGATAAAAAATTTATTCTTAAATAGTTTTTTTTTGGAAATACGAGACTCTTATTTTAGTATTGCTGAACCATCTCCTGAAGTTTTATTTAAAGATAAAAACAGCAAGTTTTTTGGTTATGCATTTCCAATTATTTCGGAAGAAGAAGTAAAAATTCATATAGAAAATCTTAAAAAGCAACATTTTTCAGCTAGACATTGGTGTTATGCCTATCAGATAGGTACAGATAAAATGCAATATCGTGCTAATGATGATGGTGAACCCAATAATAGTGCAGGAATGCCAATTTATGGACAAATTCAATCCTTTAATGTTACTAATCTCTTGGTGGTTGTAGTTAGATATTTTGGCGGTGTAAAGTTAGGAGTTGGTGGACTAATTTCTGCATACAAAACTGCAGCACAAATGGCGCTCGAAGAATCTGAAATTATTGAGAAAACTATTGATATTCATTTTCTAATTCAATTTGATTATAAGAATATGAATAAAGTGATGCGGGTTATTAAAGAAAAAAATATTAAAATCGTTTCTCAAAAAATGGAAGGGGCTTGTGAAATAGAAATTGCAACCCGAAAAAAAAATGCCAAAAGTATATTTGACATTTTTGAAGGAATTTTTGAAGTTGGTATAAAAGAAGTTTAGCTAATTACATCTCTTTCAATTTCTCATTTACATAATCTGGAGGTAAAGTTGGTCGACCAGTTTTCATGTCTACAAATACTAAAACCGAGTTGCCAGTTGTTAATAACTCATCGCTTTCATTGTAAATTTCGTAATCAAATTCGATCTTGACTGAAGTTTGGCTTTTAAAAATTGTTTTGACCCTTAACTCATCATCATAACGGGCTGGTTTTTTATAATTCATGGTTAGGGAAACTACAGGGAGCATAATTCCGTTTTCTTCCATCCATTTATAAGAAATTCCTAGGTTTCTAAGCCATTCAACGCGTCCCATTTCAAAATATTGAGCATAATTTCCGTGATAAACTACTCCCATTTGGTCTGTTTCGGCATACCGAACTCGGACTTTAAATTGATGTCCTTTCATTTAATATTATATAAAATTTAATAATTGTTTAAGGTCAAAAAAATAGCTCTTACGACATTTTTTTTATAAAATCAATACTATAAAAATTTTTTTTTAACGATTTTATGACTCATATTTGCTATCCCAAATTAAGCAAAAAATCTACTTGTTTTTTTGTAAATATAACCTTATAATTTTAAAGCGTAAGCATGCATAATATGAATAAAACTGCTGAATCGGTGTGGGACAACTGTCTATCTTTTATAAAAGATAACATTCAGGAGCAAGCCTATAAAACTTGGTTTGAACCTATTAAGTCTGTCGAGCTAACTGATAACGCATTATATATTCAGGTGCCTAGTAAATTCTTTTATGAATGGCTAGAAGAACATTACGTAAAATTACTTAAAGTAGCATTAACTAAAGAACTTGGTAAAAATGCAAAGTTACTTTATAAAATTAAAATGGAAAACACTTATGGGAATAAACTTCCGTTTACGGAACAATTGCCAAGTGCTCACCGTTCGCCAGTAAAAACGCAAGAAATTGACGTTCCTGTGCAACAAAAAAATCCAGAATTAAGAAATCCTTTTATTATACCTGGAATTCGTAATTTAAAAATTGAATCACAGCTAAATGCAAATTATAGTTTTGATAATTTTTTAGAAGGGGATTCTAATAGATTGGCTCGTTCTGCAGGAATGGCTGTAGCTAACAAACCTGGCGGAACATCATTCAACCCATTACTCATTTTTGGTGGTGTAGGATTAGGAAAAACACACTTGGCTCACGCTATTGGTGTTGAAATAAAAGACAAATATCCAGACAAAACAGTATTGTATATTTCTGCCGAAATATTTACACAACAATATATAGAATCTGTTAAGAAAAATACCAGAAACGATTTTATACATTTTTATCAATTAATCGATGTTTTGATTATTGATGATGTTCAATTTCTTTCAGGAAAAACAGGAACACAAGATGTATTTTTTCACATTTTCAATTATTTGCATCAAAACGGAAAGCAAGTAATTCTTACTTCAGACAAAGCTCCTGTTGATATGCAAGATATCGAACAACGTTTGTTGTCTCGTTTCAAATGGGGATTGTCTGCCGAATTGCATCAACCTGATTATGAAACAAGAATTTCAATCTTAAAGAATATTTTGTATCGTGATGGTGTTGAAATTCCTGAAGAAATTATAGAATATGTAGCACGTAACATAAAAAGTAATGTTCGTGAACTAGAAGGAGCTATTATTTCTTTGATTGCACAATCTTCTTTCAACAAAAAAGAAGTGACTTTAGAATTGGCTAAACAAGTAGTCGAAAAATTTGTTAAGAATGTAAAACGTGAAGTATCTATAGATTATATTCAGAAAGTAGTTTCCGATTATTTTCAGTTGGATTTAGAAATTTTGCAATCTAAAACAAGAAAACGTCACGTGGTACAAGCAAGACAATTGGCTATGTTTTTTGCAAAAAGATATACCAAAGCTTCTTTAGCAAATATTGGCTCTCAAATTGGAGACCGTGATCACGCTACTGTTTTACATGCTTGTAAGACTGTTGATAATTTAGTTTCTACCGACAAGCAATTCAAAAAGTTTGTTGATGATATCAACAAAAAATTATCTCTATAGTATATGACAAAGGTATTGATGGTTTGTTTGGGAAACATTTGTCGTTCTCCACTTGCCGAAGGTATTTTACGATCTAAACTTTCATCAGATTTTGTTGTAGATTCTGCTGGAATTGGACATTGGCATATAGGAAACCCTCCCGATGCAAGGTCTATAAAAATAGCAAAAGAAAAAGGGATTGATATTTCGAACTTAAAAGGGCGTCAATTCTCTAAACAAGATTTCTCAGATTTCGACTATATTTATGTGATGGACAATCAGAATTATAAAGATGTAATTGCACTTGCTTCTCATGAAAATGAAAAAGAAAAAGTGCAACTTATTCTTAATGAATTATTTCCTGATGAAAATGTAGATGTTCCAGATCCTTATTACGGTTTGCAAGATGGTTTTGAAAGAGTGTATGATATGCTCGATGAAGCTTGTACTGAAATTGTAAAAAAACTTAGTTAGTTTTTTAGTTTTACAAATTTAGTTTTCAAAAAACAAATGTCAAATATCAGTTGTTATTTATCTTTTTATCATTTGTATGGTATCTAAAAGGTATTGTACTTTATCTTGAGAAATAGGTAAATGCATACCATCTTTTAGTTCAATACTACCACCATCAGATTTATTGTAAGCAACTACAAAATTTGTATTAACAATATGCGATTTATGAACTCTAACAAAACGAGGATTATTGCATAAAATATCTTCAAAATTTTTCAAATTTCTACTTACAACATGTATTACTTGATTAGTACATTTTAGTTCAGAATAAGCGCCATCACCTTTAATACAAATAATACTGTTGGTTTCAATAAACAAAATATTACTACCGCTTGGAATTGCAATTTTATCTAGAACATCTTGCTTCATGGTTTCTTTTAAAAGCGAATAATTAGATTCTACACTTTTTTGTTTTTCTAAACGCGCTATTGCATTAGATAATTCTTCGGGATTTATAGGTTTTAATAAATAATCTACTGCGGAGAATTTAAATGCTTGCAATGCATATTCATGATAGGCCGTTGTAAAAATAATTTTAAATTTCACTTCATTTTCATCAAAAAAATCTAGTAATTCTAATCCACTGTGACCAGGCATTTCAATATCTAACAAAACAAGGTCTGGTTGGTATTTGTGTATGGCTTTTACTCCTTCGGGCAAGTTCTCACATTCGGCAACAATTTCTACATTTGGGCAATATTCTTTAACCAATAGCGTTAAATTTAACCTTGCTCTTTTTTCATCATCAATTATAATTGCTTTCATTTTAATAAGATATTGGGATTTTAAAAATGACAGTCGTTCCTAACGCTTGTTCTAATGGGTTTGTTTTATCAATAAAATCAATAGATATATTCTTATGAGTATATTGGTTTAACAAATTAATTCGGTTTTGCATGGCTTCAGTAGCAAACGAATTGTGATTTTTATTTTTTATTGTGTTTAATTCAGCACTTTTTTGTCTACCAATTCCGTTGTCATCAATCGATATTTGTAATAAGTCATTGTTTAGTTCAAAAGTGATTTTTAATTCTTTTTTACCTTGTTTGTGTAATAATCCATGTTTTATAGCATTTTCAACATAAGGCTGTAATAACATAGAAGGAATTTTAATGTTTTCTGCCTCTATTTCAGATTTCAAAATGATTATATAAGTAAAATCGTCTTCAAAACGTGCTTTTTCAATATCTAAATAGAGTTTTAATGTTTTAATTTCTTCATTAATAGAAATGGTTTCTTTCTCCGTCATTTCTAAAATGGTTCTCGTAAGGTTCGAGAATTTCGACAAATATTCTATGGCTTGTTTTTTCTCATTGGATAAGATATAAGATTGCAAAGTATTGAGCGCATTGTAAAAGAAATGCGGATTCATTTGCGATTTTATAGCTTTTAATTTTGATTGGTTTAGATTTTTTTCTAGATTAATTTTATCTAAAGCCAGTTTGTTTTTCTTTTGAATTTTTGAAATCTGAAATTTGTATAAGGTATATAGAAGTAGAAAAAAAATGATGCTTAAAAATAATAAAACAAAAGGATTCAACCAAATAGGTTTCTTTATTATGAAGTTGATATACTGAATTTTAGAACAATTTTTGGCATTAATTTTTAATCGTATTTCATATTCATTGGGAGATAATGAGGACAGTATTAAATTTCGGTTATCAGTGTCTAGGACGTTCCATTTTGAATTATTGATACTGTATAAAACACTAAATTTTTCATTTGGAACAAAGGATAACACTGTAAAGTTTATTTTAATATTGTTTTCATCAAATTTTAAAATATTGTCTTTTTTAGTAATCTGTTTTTCATCGTTTACAGATATTTCATTGATAAATAATTTAGGTAGATGAATTGTTTTGTTCGAATTATTTTTTTTAACAATAATACCTTTTGAGGAAGCAAAATAAAACTGATTATCAAGTAAGGTTATATCTGTTATCTCATTGTCTTTTGTTACTGTAATAATTTTTTTGAATGCATTCGTGTCTATATTTATTTCGTACACTGCATTATTTATAAAAACAAAAAGAGAATTATTTTCTAAATCAATTCGGTCTATTTTTTCATTTGCAATAGCTTTTGGTAAATCATAAAGTTTGATTTCATTTCTGGTCGATATCGAATAGATTTTTTCGTTGCTTGAGAAACCGTAAATCGCTTTGTTATAATAATATAGTTTAGTAAAATAAATTGTAGTTTTATTATATTTAATTTCATTTTGCTTTTTTTTAGAAAAAGCAATTAGACCATTGTTAGTGGCATAATAGATGGTTTGGTTTTCTGGATTGTAGGCTGTTGATTTTCCGTTGCAATTAGTAACCAAGTTGGAATGTGTGACATTTTCTGTTACGGTTGATTTGTATTTTTTTATTACATTATTCCAATCACTTTTTAAACCATTATCAATTGTAAAAACACCCGAAGCATTACTAGCAGCATAAGAGAAATATTTAGCATCAATTCTAGTAACGGACTTCACAGCACCAACACCTAGTTCTTTTGTTTTTTGATTTGCGATTAATTTAAAATGTGAAGAAGTTAAAAAAGTGGTATTGGAATTGGCGTCATAAAACAATTGATATACATCATGATTTAAATTTCCTTTATAAATACCGGAACAATAGTAGGTTTTAGGATCTATTTTGATAACGGCATCATTTTCTAAACCTACTAGTATATCGTTTCCTGATTTTGTTATTACAATGGGTTTAGAAGGTAACTCAATAATTTTTGTGTCAAAATTTTCAATAAAATAAACACCTTCATTAATTGTAGAAACCCAATAATTGTGTTGTTTGTCTTTATAAATAAAAGAAATGTTTTTGTCTGAAAAATAGGTTGTTGACTGATTTGTTTTAGAATCAACTAGAATAATTCCTTTGGTTGTACAAAGCCAAAGATTATCGTTGGGAGTGGCTAAATTTTGAATAAACTCTGTTGGGAAGTTAAATTTTCGTTTTATGAACTTTCCATTTTCAAAATAGCAATAATTATTGGTGTATTTTGAAATAATAACAATTCCTTTTCTTGTGTTTTGAACAATTGGAGCATTAAATTCGGCTTTGAAATTAGCAGGAAAAAAATAAGATTTGGTGTTGCCACTTTCGTCAATTTCATATAGCTTATCATCAAATACGTATAATTTATCTTCAGTACAAAACACAAAATTTAAGTTGCTAAATTTTAAGCTTACTTTTTTTGTGGGTTTAAGTGTTTTTAAATCGTAAAATTGTACAGCATCTGTTTCTAAAACTAGCAAATAATTGTTGATTATTCCATAACGGAAATAACCTAAAGGCATGTTTTGTGCTAACGCTTTTATTTTTTCATTTTGAATATAATATAAAAAACCATCAAAATTTTCATACCAAATCCGACCATATTTATCTTCTTGAATGCAAGAACCCGATTTTGATGTTTGAAAATCAGCAGTATAGGTTTTTATAATGTTTCCGTCATATTTGCAAATTCCTTTTCCTGAAGCAAACCACATAAAACCTTTACTGTCCTGAAAAACATCATAAATACTATTGGAAGGCAAGCCAGACGTATTGTCTATAGTCGTATAGTATGGATTTTGACCCAAGGCCAATTCCATAAAAAATAAAAAAAATATTAAACATGTTTTTTGCAAGTAGTAAGATTTGAAACAAATGTAAAGAATAAAGTTAAAAGTAAAATATTCAGTTTATGAAACAGGGTTTTGGGTTAACGAAACTGATTTTCGTAAACCCAAAACCCTGTTTCGTAAACTCATTACTTTATGAACATTAAACTCGTTATATTTTTGAAGAAAATTTAAAATTTTTAATTATGAAAAAATTAGTACTATTTCTTCTTTTCGGAACCCAGTTTCTTTTTGCACAAAATCCATTTTTTGGATATCTTACATCAGATCAAATTTCAACCAATAGTGCTAGAGTTGTTATCGGAGCATCCGTTTCTTCGGGTACTTCAGATTTTAACATTCAATACTCGTCGGTTAGTGTTGCAAATTTAAGTGTTGCTCCAAGTAATACGAATGTAGTAACTGTTAGTATAACCAATAATTATTTATACCCAATTTTTAGCTTAACATCTTTATCTGCTAATACAACTTATTATTGGAGAGTTAGAGCAACTACTAGCACTGGTTTTGTTTACTCAAATGCTTACTCATTTACCACTACAGCAATTGCTCCATCTGGGAATTTTCCTCAAATTTTTAATTTTAATAGTTCGGTAAAAAATATTGAAAATTCTATTTCTTTTGAAATTGGACCAAATGACACTTATGGTGATGATAGAAATGGTAATCCAAATAGTGCTATTCAATTAGCCAATGGTACACAAACATTAGTTCCTAACATTCCTGTAGGAAACTCAGCTAGAAGTTTTTCAATATGGATAAAACCCACTAGCATTGGTTCAGACAATCATGTTTTTGGATACGGTATGGCTTCGGGTGAATCTGCTTATGGAATTTCTTTTAATGCTTCCACCGTTTATAATTTTGCTTGGAATACTAATATTTCTGCTTCAAATTCTTCGTTACTTAATCAATGGCATCATATTGTTACAACTTATGATGCGTCGCAAAATGCTAAAATGTATATAGATGGCGCTTTAGTAAGTAATCAAAACAGACCAAATTGGAACACAGCAAGTAATAGTTATTTTTATTTAGGAGATAGATTTGGAAGTGATAATAATAGTTTCGTAGGTTATTTAGACGATTTAAAAATTTATAACTACGCCTTATCGCAAGCCGATATTACAAGTTTATACACAAACAATACTTTATCATCTCAAGATTTCAACCAAAACAACCTAAAAGTTTCACTATATCCAAATCCAGCAAACGATGTTTTAAACATTGAAACGGATTTAGAATTAAAATCAATAGAAATCTACAACATTCAAGGTCAGAAAGTATTGTCATCAACTCAAAAACAAATTAATGTTTCAGATTTAGCTGCGGGTATTTATATGGTAAAAATTCAAGATGCAAAAAATGCAATTGCAACAAAAAAATTCATGAAAGAATAAGGGGAGAATTATAATAAGATCTAAAATAGAAACTATCGTTTAGAGTTGTTACTCTTTTTACTGTATGCAACTATTTTTGGTATTGTAGTTCAATTATCTCTATTATAGTTAAGAGCACCTTTTTGGTGCTCTTTGCAGTTTTAAGGGTTTCGTAAACTGAAAACAGGGTTTCGTAAACTCGACCTTATTTATAAATTTAATTGGGGCTAGTTTTGTTCTAAACTTTAAAACTTATTTATTATGAAAACAAGATTACTTTTACTTTTTGCACTTTTAAGTAGTGCAATTGGCTTTTCTCAAATTAATTACTCTAGCTTAAATGCAACATCAATAACTACAACAACTGCTGTAGTAAGCGCAACCGTCAATAACGCCTGTGCCTCAGGTTCATTTGTTAATATGGAATATTCATTATCTAGCACATTTACAGTGTTGGCTGGCACTTCATCTCAGCAAATTGTAGCTGCGTTCGTCACGGAAGTAAAAAGTTATAATTTGACTGGACTTACTCCAAATACAACATACTATTTTAGGTATTATAGCGGCGCAGGCGAATCTTGCAATGGGAGTGCTGTGGTGTCTTCTACGCAATCATTTACTACAAGTGTATCTTTATCGCCTATAATATCTGCAATTTCATCAACTTCAATTACTCCAAGTACTGCAACTATTAATTATTCATTAAACGCTAATAATTCAGCAACAACTTCGGGAGTTGAATATGGACTTACAAACTCCAGCTTTCCGTTTTATGTAAATGGATTCAATGCATCTGGAACAACAGATACTCCAGGAAATGCAATATTAACCGCCGGATTGACGGCGAATACTTTGTATTATTATAGAATAATTGCAAATAATGGCTTTGGTAGTACTACAAGTGCAGTTGGTAGTTTTACAACAACTGTTGGAGCTTCTATATCATTAGTTTCTACGACAGCAATTACGACAAGTTCAGCAACAATAAACTATTCGTTAAATGCAAATAACTTAAATACAACCTCTGTGGTAAACTGGGGATTGGGATCTACAAATTTAACAAATCAAACTACTGGATTTTCAGCTAGTGGCAATACTGTAACTCCAGGCTCAGCAACATTAAATGGACTTTTACCAGACACACTTTACTTTTATCAAATTAGAACAACAAATGCAAATGGTGATACATTTTCAACAACTCTTAATTTTAGAACCCAAGTGTTACCCGGACTTGTTTCTGAATACAAATTTAATAGTTCACTTCTAGACGAGTCCAACACATCAAGCTTTAGTGCCCCTAGTGTTACGAATCATTTATATACTGCAGACAGGTTCGGTGCATTGAATAATGCACTTGTTACCAGCTCTAGTACATTATATAGAGATGATATTATAAATCTTCCAAATCAAGCGAATCCAAGAACAATATCTTTATGGATTAGACCTACTGCTGTTAATAGCGATAATATAGTTTTAACTTATGGAGCTACTTCAGGCGATGCTGTTTATGGATGTTCATTTAATGCTACTACAACTTTTAATTTTTCGTACAATTCTAACTTACCATTTACAAATGCTACAACCATAAATAACTGGAAACACATTGTTTTTACTTTTGATGGAAACAAAGTAGCAAAAATTTATGTAAATGGCGTATTGGGTAGTCAAGGAACTTATAATAATTGGAATACAAGTACACAAAATATTTTATACTTAGGTAATTCATTTGGTTCTGCAACAGGCGCATTCAATGGTGCAATCGACGATTTGAAAATTTATAACTATGCAATAACTGCTGCTGACGTAACAAGTCTTTTTAACAATAACACTTTATCATCTCAAGATTTCAACCAAAACGACCTAAAAGTTTCATTATACCCAAATCCAGCAAACGAAGTTTTAAATATCGAAACTGATTTAGATGTAAAGTCAATAGAAATCTACAATATTCAAGGTCAAAAAGTAATGAGTTCCACTCAAAAACAAGTTAATGTTTCTGCTTTGGCTTCAGGAATGTATATGGTAAAAATTAAAGACAGTGAAAATGCAATTGCAACAAAAAAATTCATGAAAGAATAGTGATTAAATAGTTTTTTTGAAGAAGCACCTTTTCGGAGGTGCTTTTTTTGTTTAAGACTATAAGGTTATAAAAAGTAAGATAAATTAAGCTAGAATTTATAACTTTACAAAGTATTTAAAAGCTAGTAAAATTATGAAGGCATCAGGTAAACTCTATTTAATTCCAACCACTCTTGGCGAGATGAATGCCGATGATGTTTTACCACAAACTATCAAAAGAGCTATCGATTTTATTGACTATTATATTGTCGAGAACGAAAAAACGGCCAGAAAATCTATAAAAATTGTTCATTCCGAGAAAAAACAATCGGAACTAAAACTCTTTTTATTAAACAAGCATACTGATACTAAAGAACATTTAGACTTTATAAAACCACTATTAGAAGGGCATAATGTAGGTTTGATGAGCGAAGCGGGTTGCCCTGGTGTAGCAGATCCAGGGGCTGTTATTGTAAAAATTGCTCATGAAAAAGGAATACAAGTTGTTCCGTTAGTTGGTCCATCATCAATTTTATTAGCCCTTATGGCATCTGGAATGAATGGTCAGAGTTTTACTTTTAACGGTTATTTACCCATTGATAAATCCGAAAAAAAACAAGCAATAAAAGGTTTAGAGAAATTGTCTTTCGATAAGAATCAGTCACAATTGTTTATTGAAACACCTTACCGAAACAATAAATTGTTAGAAGATATTTTGCAAACGTTACAACCCAACACACTTTTGTGTGTGGCTTGCGACATCACTTTACCCACAGAATACATCAAAACGATGACTGTAAACTTATGGAAAAAACAAAAGGTCGATTTACATAATCGACCTTGCATTTTTATCATTCACAAAACATATTAGTAATGTCTTGCTTGGGCTTTTTCGCTGGCTTCTATACAACTTGTATCGTAGCCTGCAAAATCGTTCATGTATTCTTTAATAGAAGTTCCATAACCATCTTTGCATTTTCTACGACCATTAGTTTTTAAGAATCTTTTTACTGATCCTGTTCCTCCTAAATGCGCAGCTGCTAAAATTCCAGATTCGGTAATTTCTACTCCATTTATTAATTTTCCAGAATATTTAGTAATTTCTTTACGAAGTTCCCATTTGTTTCTAGATAAATTGGCCAAAAATGCTTTTTCTTGTAATTTGCGACTTCTTAGAAAAGAAACTGTATCTCTAATTCCTAAAATTCGTAAAGTTTCTGAACCAAACTGATATTTTCCTAAATACCCCAATGTGTTTACTTTATAATACTTTCCTTCGGATTCACGAACAGCTAAAGACTGTCTAAATCCTACAAAAGTTTTTCCGGTAAATGGGATGTCGAAAAAAGTTTGGTTAAGTTCTGTTTCGGTAGGTACTGTATAAAATATTTCTTCTTTTTCAACGATATGAAACCAAGGAAAAAATTCAGAAGAAAATGGTTTAAAACCAGAACTTAAAATTGTAATTGAGGCAAATATTCCGATGTAAAATATTTGTTTTTTTGTCATAAATTGTTTTTCTTTCTAACTAGGTAAAACCATCAAAATTAGAAAATTTCTACAGGACAAATTTACAATCGAAATGTAACTTGTTGAAATATAATATGTTAATTTTTTCTAAAAGTATAAACAATGAAAGTTAACAACTCCGTTAGATGTTAATTCGACACTTGGTGCGGGGATTTTTATAGTATTGAAAATCGAGAAAATTGTCTTCAAAAAATGTGATTTTGTGTTAATTTTTGTTAAATCAGCATCTAAACTTAGGTAAAACTGTCGGTATCTTTTGTCTTCAAAACTACTATTTGCGTCAGAAATCTGTTTATTTCCAGAAATCATTCCTTCTGCTCCATAACCAAATGCTACATTTACCCATTTTGGTATTTTAGATGTCGGAAAAAACGAATGAACATTGGCAGATAGCCAATACGTTTGTCCGTTATAATCCTTTAAAATTTGTTCGTTTAGTGATTTTCCAAGCGCATCAGGTCTTAAATAGGCATAAGATGTAGTGTGAAAAGAAAATTTAGGCACAATTCTTTGCTCTTTCCATAGTAATTCTTGCGAGACATATAAAGCTGTACCCGTCGCATTTGCTATGACATCTCCAGAAGAAGCTCCCCATTCTTCGGAATATCCATCAAGAACTTCAACAGCAGTTTGGAATACAAAACCCAGTGTTGCTCCATAAATCAATTGTTGTTTTTTTGTAGCCCCGCTCCATTGTAACAAATTTGCACCTGTATTTCCTATATGATAGGCAGAATACATGTGTCCCAACTTATCCATTTGGAGCCATTCTTTATTGTCATTTATAAAATGAAAATTAGATTTAGGATAGTCTTTGTACCAAAGTTCATTCAACCCTATTAAAGCTCCAGAAATCGCTACAGCTTCAGTAATTACAACTGCATTCCTTCTTGGGATAAGTAAAGAATCTGCAGGTTTTAAGAAATTATCAATTTTATTTTGAGCAAGAATTGGAATCGAAAAAAAGAATAAACTTAAATATATGTAGTAATATAATTTCAAAATTATTTTTCGATACCTAACTTAGTTACCCATTCTGCATATTTTTTTGCATACACTTGGTGTTCTTCATAAGTTTTTGCAAAATCATGGTAACCAAAACGTTCTACACTTGCACAAAAGAACACATAATCGTGTTTTTCGGCATTTAAAACCGCATCAATTGCCGAAATGTCTGGCATAGCAATTGGCCCAGGTGGTAATCCGGTATGCACATAAGTATTGTAAGGAGAAGATGAATGTAACATTTCGCCACGAACTCTTTTGATCAATTGATCGAAATCGCCAGATTCTTTTTTGACTGCAAAAATTACTGTCGGATCTGCTTGTAATGGTATTTCGAGTTTTAATCTGTTCAGATAAACACCAGCAACACGAGGACGTTCGTCAATTTTTACAGTTTCTTTATGTACGATTGAAGCCAATGTGATGACTTGCTGAGAAGTCATTCCTAATGCTTTGGCTTTTGCTAATCGGTCATTATTCCAAAAAACAGTATATTCTTTTGCCATTTTTTCACGGAATTTTTCTGCCGAAATATTCCATTTTACTTCATAAGTATTTGGAATAAACATACCTAGAATAGTTTCGTTATTAAAACCATTTTTCTTCATAAAAACAGTATCACGCAAACTATTTATAAGTGTTGTACTGTCTACTTCCATTTGAGAAGAAAGACGAGAAACTAATTTTTCTAAACTTTCTTGGTTGTTGAAGGCAAGTTTTAATGGTTCGTTGTGTCGAAGTGCAGTAATCATCTGGAAATTGCTCATTCCTTTTTTGAACAAAAATCTTCCAGGAAAAACATTGCTATTGTAAGAACGTTTTTCGGCAACAAATTTGAATTTATTAATGTCTTTTACATTTGGTTTAACAATTTTAAGCACATCTTCGTAGGTGGATCCAGTTGGGATAAAGACATACAATTCGTTTTTGTCGAACTTTGTATTGTTTGAAAACACATTGATATAACCAAAGATAGCTACAGAAGCCACTAGGATTAATAAAACTATAACGGCAATTTTCTTTTTATTCATTTTTCTTTAAGGTTCAAAGGTTTAGGGTTCAAAGGCTCTGAGGTTTTGTTTTTTGTTTAAAAAAGTTTAATATTTTAAACTTAGAATCTTAGCGACTTAGAGCCTCAGCATCTTTATTTATTAACTGAAACAAATCTTCATCAAAATATTTTCCTTCGTGAAAAGTCCAATCTTTTTTTGTTCCAATTTTTTGAAAACCAAAAGTAGTAAAAAGCTTTAAACTAACTTCATTATTGCTACCAATATTTGCATACAATTGATGCAAATTTAACTTCATAAATGCATAATTTACCAAAAGAGATAAGGCTTCTTTTCCTATACCTTGATTTCTGTTTTGGGTGTTTTCGATAACTATTCCTATTCCTGCTCGATTGTTTTTAGGATCAAAATCAAATAAATCAATTAATCCTAAAGGTTTTATTTCATTATTTTTGCAAATAGCCAATCTTAATTGCTTGGCTTCATATATGTCTTGATGTGCATTTTCTAGATATTGTTTGATTAAAAATCTAGAATACGGCGTTTGAGTATTGCTCACTTCCCAAATGGTTTCATTATTTTCTACACCAAAAACGAAGTTTAAATCTTCTGGTTCGAGTGCGCGGAGGTAAATATTATTTCCTTTTAATGACATAAAAAATTACGAATTTAAAATTACGAATTACGAACCGATTTTTGAATAGTTCCAATTATTTTTAGAAGTTCATCGATATCTTTTAACAAATCAATTGCTTGTGAATCTGTCAAATATTCTGAATCTTTTAATAGACGAATCCAATATTTTGATTCTCTGGCTTCTTTGTATGAAATAGTTAGTTTTGCGAAAAAGTCCGCTTTGGATTGTCCTCTATTGCTTCTTCAATATTCGCGCCAATTGAAGTTCCACTTCTTAGCAATTGTTTAGAGAGTAGATACTCTTTTTTTTCTTCTGCTAAATATTTATAAACCTTTATGATTCTTAATGCAAATGCATAGCTTTTTAATTGGACAACATTATCTGCTTTCATAGTCGTAATTCGTAATTTAAAATTCGTAATTCACTTCAAAGACAAATTCTGCTGGTCCTTTTAGAAAAACATTTCTAAAAATTCCGTTTTCTTCAATAAACGAAACTTCGAGTTTTCCGCCTTGTACGTTTATAGTAATATTGTTACTATTTGTTTTTCCTATAGCTTTCATCGCAATTGCAACTGCTGTTGCACCTGTTCCGCAAGAAAGCGTTTCGTCTTCTACACCACGTTCGTACGTTCTGATGGAAAACTCATTTTCGGAAATTTGATGTACAAAATTGACATTACTTCCTGCTTTTCCGTACAAATCTCCATAACGAATTTTTGCTCCTTCATTTTTGATATCAAAATTAGCCAAATTATCTACAAACTGAACATGATGAGGTGAACCTGTATTTAAGAAAATATAATTATCATGAATATTTATTTCGGCTACATTTTTCATTTGAAGCGAAACAATTTCATTCTCATTGATTGTAGCGTGGTGCAAACCATCTATTGCTATAAATGTGGTTTTGTCGTTTATTATATTTAGTTTTTTTGCAAAAGCGACCAAACATCGTCCGCCATTGCCACACATAGAACTTTGGTTTCCGTCGGAATTATAATAAACCATTTTGAAATTGGTAGATTCATCATTTTCTAACAAAATCAATCCGTCGGCTCCAATACCAAAACGCCTATCGCAAAGTTTTTCGATAAGTGCTGTGTTTTCTTTTGGAAATGCTTGCAAACGATTGTCTATCATGACAAAATCGTTTCCTGTTCCTTGGTATTTGTATAATTTCATTTGGTTATTTTTTTGGTTCAAAAGAAACGAAAAACAGCAATTTTAGCCCTGATGGAAGTGGAAATACTTGCCTTTTTCGGCAAGATTGCAACGTACAGCAGGAGTACTGTTTGTTATAAACTATACTGTTGTGCTCCTAAAAACTATTACAAAAGTACAAATATTAATGTTAAGTTAAAAGTTGTTAAACGAGCGTTAAACTGTTTTTCTGATGGCAACAAATTTCTAAATTTACGTTTAGAAATTAAAATCTAAAAATATATAACTATGAAAAAATTTGCGAGTTTATTTTTTGTGTCTTTGTTAAGCGGAGCTACGACTCTTGGAGCTTACAAACTATTTATGGAAGAGGGGAGTTCCTCTAAATTATCTATTGCCAGTAGTAATTATGCCAAAAATGTAGGGCTTACTGCCGAAAATATAGATTTTACAACGGCTGCCGAAAACACAGTTCATACGGTAGTGCACGTAAAAAATGTTTCTGTTTCGAACATTCCTAATAATCCGATGTTAGAATTCTTTTATGGTTCTAGAGCTGGTGGAGGTCAACAAACACAAGTTGGTACTGGTTCGGGAGTCATTATTAGCGAAGATGGCTATATTGTTACCAACAATCATGTTGTAAAAGATGCTACAGAACTTGAAATTACTTTAAATAACAATAAAACATACAAAGCAAAACTAGTAGGAACCGACAGCAAAATGGATATTGCTTTACTAAAAATAGATGCCGACGAAAAGTTGCCTTATGCGACTTTTGGAGATTCAGACAATCTAAAAGTGGGAGAATGGGTTTTGGCAGTTGGAAATCCTTATAATTTGACTTCGACTGTTACGGCAGGAATTGTTTCGGCAAAAGCCAGAGATTTATCTAATAATGGGATTCAATCCTTTATACAAACCGATGCCGCTGTAAATCCAGGAAATAGCGGTGGTGCGCTAGTAAACACTCGAGGCGAATTGATTGGGATAAATACTATGATTTCTTCTCAAACGGGTTCTTATGTGGGATATTCGTTTGCAATTCCTTCTAATTTAACCCGTAAAATTGTAGAAGATTTGATGGAATATGGAAATGTACAACGTGGTATTTTAGGAATTGAAGCAGGAGAGCTAAATAGTGCTACTGCAAAAGAATTAGGAATAAAACAAAGTACAGGTGTTTTAGTAAACAAAGTTTCTAAAAATTCTGGCGCAGAAAAAGCGGGATTGAAAAAAGGAGATATCATCCAGAAATTAGATGATAAAAGTATCATGACATTTGCAGATTTAACTTCTTACATCAACACAAAACGTCCAAATGACGAAATTAAAGTAGGAATTATTCGTGATGAAAAAAACATAACTATTCCTGTAAAACTGACTAAAAAAGAATTAATCAATTACGATTTGAAAGGTTTAGAATTAGCTGATATTGATAATGGTGATATGAAAAAATTTAATATCAAATATGGTGTAAAAATTGAAAATATAACTAACGATGAACTTTCAGGTTATGCAGACCAACTAAAAGGAGGCGTGATTTTAAGTATCGATAACGTGAAAGCTACTGATATTGAAACGGTGACTAAAGTTTTGTCTAAAAAATCAGAAAACCAACGTTCGCAGATAGAATTGATTACTGTAAACGGTCAGATATTGAGGTTTTTATTGTAAAATAATTTAATTTTTTAACTTAACCAGTCTTTTTAGGCTGGTTTTTTTTTGCACTAAAAAAACTATAAAAATCCTTTACGAAAACGTTTGAAATATATACTTTTGCATCATAAAAATTAATAATCCTTTTTAACTAAACAATGAGCAACACAACGGTTTACGAAAAAGAAATTGCTTTTCAAGCAGACAGAAGAAGAGCAGGAGTCGAATTAATAAAAATAATTAGCGATTTGTGGTACGACAAATCTATCGAAATGGTTCTTTTTAGAAACCAATTGATCGACAGAAATGTAAGCGACATTATTAACCTACACGAATATGCTGGAGAATTTGTTGGGAAGCCAATTTCAGTATTTGATTCGGTAGAAATTGCTAGAGCCATATTATCGCTAGACTTACCGCCATCAAAATTAGATATTGGTAAATTAACTTACGAATTTCATCTTGAAAACAACAAATACAATGATGCAAAATCATTTGTAATTGACAAACTAAAAGATGCTAAAAATACAGAAGATATACATCCTAAAGACGTTGTTTTATATGGTTTTGGACGTATTGGTCGTTTGTTAGCCAGAGAATTAATGTCTAAAATGGGTAAAGGAAATCAGTTGCGTTTGCGCGCTATTGTAACCCGTGATAAGAATGATGCTACTACTTTAGAAAAAAGAGCTTCATTATTGCGTTACGATTCTATTCATGGAGATTTTCAAGGATCTGTGGTTGCAGATGTAGCAAATAATGCATTAATAATAAACGGAACAACGGTTCACATCATTACAGCAAATCAGCCAGAAGATATCGATTATACAGCTTACGAAATCCATGATGCTTTAGTAATTGACAATACAGGAGCATTTACAACCCAAGAAGCATTGGCAAGACATCTAACTTCAAAAGGAGTTGATAAAGTATTGTTGACCGCACCTGGGAAAGGAGTTCCAAATATCGTTCACGGTGTAAATCAAAACGAATACAATCCAGACGAAGTAAACATTTTCTCTGCAGCTTCTTGTACAACTAATGCTATTACGCCAATCTTAAAAGCAGTTGAAGATACTTTAGGTGTTGTAAAAGGACATTTAGAAACCATTCACGCTTATACAAATGACCAGAATTTAGTAGATAACATGCACAAGAAATACCGTCGTGGTCGTGCTGCTGCTTTAAATATGGTTATTACCGAAACTGGCGCTGGAAGTGCAGTAGCAAAAGCATTACCAAGTTTAGCTGGAAAATTAACATCAAATGCGATTCGTGTTCCTGTTCCTAATGGCTCATTGGTTGTTTTAAATCTTGAAGTAGAAAAAACAACTTCGATTGAGGATGTTAACAATATCATGAAAAAATATGCTTTAGAAGGAGAACTGGTAGAGCAAATTAAATATTCATTAAACAACGAATTAGTATCATCTGATATTGTGGGAACATCTGCTCCAGCAATTTATGATAGTAATGCGACCATTGTTTCTGCAGATGGTAAAAATATTGTATTGTACGTTTGGTATGATAACGAATATGGGTACAGCCACCAAGTAATTCGTTTGGCAAAATATATTGCTAAAGTAAGACGTTATACTTATTACTAGTAGATAGTTTAGATTTCTGAGTTTTAGATCTCAGATTTTAGAAAATAGTAAATCCGCTTTGAGAAATCGAAGCGGATTTTTTTAAGATAGGATTTCAGAAGAAATAAATTTGAATTTTTAGAACAATACAGTGAAACAGTTTTTAGAATTACTAAAATTAGATTTCACTACAAGTATTGAGTTTTTTAGCTACAGATTTCATTATCTTTGAAATATAGATAAATACAGTTTTCAACTATTTACAAACGATTATAAACGTTTGTATGATAAACCTTCGTTTATTTATGAGTTATGCCTAATTTTATTGAAAACCCGATATATGATAACAAAAAATGTTGACATCACGATTCCTTTACTAGTTTGGGAAGAAAATTTTGTAAAAAATGAATGGGGATATATAAATTATATTGTCGGTCCAAATGGGACAGGAAAATCTCTTTTAGCTGAACAAATCAAGAATAATTTTTCAAACGAAGGTTATTTACCTAGGTATTTAAATGCTGAACGTTTAGTTGGTTTAGAAAAACAGCAAGAAGGTAGATTTGGAGGTGGAACTTTACAAAATGGATTTGACATAACTCATCTTGCAGATTATAAGCAAAGAGCTGAAAAAACAGGGTTGTCTTCATCTGCAATCATTATACTTAAAGAACGACTAGATATTCGAATTAAGATTGAGGCGCTTCTTTCTGATTTATTTGGAAAGACAATTAGACTAGCCGAAGAAGGTGGATATTTAAAACCAAAAATGCAGAATATAAATGCCGGAGCTGAATATAATCTGAGCCAAAGTGAATGTCACGGATTAAAAGAACTAATTACTCTTTTAACTATACTCTATGACCCATCTAAAAATTGTATTAT
>NZ_JBDTQE010000026.1:0-33879 GCF_039932285.1 Flavobacterium sp. | reverse complement strand
TAGCAGAACCATAAACTGTTGGAAAATCCAACTGCCATTCTTCAGCACCTAATTCGAACATTAAGTCGAAAACTTTTTCGTGAACTTCTTCAGGAGTACAGTTTTCTTTATCTACTTTATTAATAACTACGCAAGGCTTTAGACCTAAATCGATTGCTTTTTGCAATACGAAACGAGTTTGAGGCATTGGCCCTTCAAAAGCATCTACAAGTAGACAAACTCCATCAGCCATATTTAATACACGTTCTACTTCTCCACCAAAATCGGCGTGACCAGGAGTATCGATAATATTGATTTTTGTTCCTTTGTAAGAAACAGAAACGTTTTTAGATGTAATTGTAATTCCTCTTTCACGCTCTAAGTCGTTGTTGTCTAGAATTAAATCACCTGTGTTTTCGTTATCACGAAATAGTTGACAGTGATACATGATTTTATCAACCAAGGTAGTTTTACCGTGATCGACGTGAGCAATAATTGCAATGTTTCTAATAGATTCCATCTGTGTTTTTTTGTGGGTGCAAAAGTACATAAAAAAATACATTAATCATAGTATTCTTTTATCTCTTTAATTTTGAAGTGAATATGTTAACGTTTTACTTACATCAACCAAAGTTAAAAGCATAAAAAAAGCTCCTAAAAAGGAGCTTTTATAAAATTTGAACACAAAGTATTACAAAGATGAAACGAATCTAGTTAATTTAGATTTTAAGTTTGATGCTTTGTTATCGTGTATAATGTTTTTCTTAGCTAATTTATCAATCATAGAGATTACGTTTGATAATTTTGCAGAAGCATCAGATTTGTCAGTAGCAATTCTTAACGCTTTGATTGCGTTACGAGTTGTTTTGTGTTGGTATCTGTTTAACACTCTTTTCTTTTCGTTGCTTCTTATTCTTTTTAAAGCTGACTTATGATTTGCCATTTTCTTGTTTTTTTAAATTGTAATAACTTTATTAATTTACTTACTTAGTAAAAAAAGAAAAACCTCCCACAACTGAATTTTAAATTCAATCACTTTAGTTTTAACTAATAAAACAAAAATTTGAGACACAAAATTTTGCTTTATAAAACAAATTTACAACTAACTAGTAGCCCGTAGGGGAATCGAACCCCTCTTACATGGATGAAAACCATGCGTCCTAACCGATAGACGAACGGGCCATTGCATTATTTTGTAATGCGAGTGCAAAAATACAACTATTTTTTATTCTCGCAATAGTCAAATAACATTTTTTGCAAAAAAATATTTTATTTTAATATGCTTTTGCAAAAAGAACCCTTCCCGCAGAAGGTTTTCCAGTAAACATACAGCTTCCCGACTCCTCTTTTCTATCTAAAGCAAGACAACGAATAGTTGCTTTTGTAAGTTCTTTTATTTTTTCTTCTGTCTCTGGTGTTCCGTCCCAATGAGCCGAAATAAATCCACCTTTATTTTCAAGAACTGTTTTAAATTCTTCGAAATCAGAAACTTCAGTAATATGCGTATCTCTATATTGTAATGCTTTGTTAAATAAATCACTTTGAATTTGCTCTAACAGATCACTAATATATCTTGCGATTCCATCTGCAGATTTTACTTCTTTTGACAACGTATCTCTTCTTGCAATCTCGAAAGTTCCATTTTCTAAATCTTTTGGACCAATGGCGATTCTAACCGGAACTCCTTTCAATTCCCATTCAGCAAACTTAAATCCTGGTTTTTGAGTTGTTCTGTTATCAAATTTAACCGAAATATTTAGATTTTTGAACTGAGCAACTAAATCATTGGCTACATCCGAAATTTTTTCAAACTCTTCATCAGTTTTAAAAATTGGTACAATGACTACTTGTATTGGTGCTAAATTAGGTGGTAAAACCAATCCGTTATCATCCGAATGCGTCATGACTAAAGCACCCATCAAACGTGTAGAAACACCCCAAGAAGTTCCCCAAACATATTCTTGTTTTCCTTCTGCATTTGCAAATTTCACATCAAAAGCTTTGGCAAAATTTTGACCTAAAAAATGAGAAGTTCCCGCTTGCAAAGCCTTTCCGTCTTGCATTAAAGCTTCAATACAGTAGGTTTCTTCTGCTCCAGCAAAACGTTCTGTTTCTGTTTTTAATCCTTTTATAACAGGAATTGCCATAAAATTTTGAGCAAAATCAGCATAAACATTCATCATTTTTTCAGATTCTTCAATCGCTTCCTCTCTAGTTGCGTGAGCAGTATGTCCTTCTTGCCACAAAAATTCGGCAGTACGAAGAAATAATCTAGTACGCATTTCCCAACGGACTACATTTGCCCATTGGTTTATTAATAATGGTAAATCTCTATAAGATTGAATCCATCCTTTATAAGTACTCCAAATTATAGCTTCACTAGTAGGTCGAACAATCAATTCTTCTTCTAATTTAGCATTTGGATCTACCATTAGTTTTCCTGGTTTATCAGGATCATTTTTTAATCTGTAATGTGTTACAATGGCACATTCTTTTGCAAAACCTTCTGCATTTTTTTCTTCGGCTTCAAACATACTTTTGGGCACAAAAAGAGGAAAATAAGCATTGCTATGCCCTGTTTCTTTAAACATTCTGTCTAATTCTGCTTGCATTTTCTCCCAAATTGCATAACCATAGGGTTTAATAACCATACAACCTCTAACCCCGGAATTTTCAGCTAAATCAGCCTTTACAACCAGTTCGTTATACCATTTTGAATAATCTTCTGCTCTTGTAGTTAAGTTCTTGCTCATTTTGAATAGTTTGGCACAAATGTTGTACCTATGTTAAAAAATAAAATAGTTCGACAAAACTAACTATTTTTGTTATGTCCAACAATAAAAAACCTTAGAGATATGAAAACTTATTATTTTATAACAAAAAACACATTCCTTAAATCCATTGTTGGATTATTAGGATTGACTGCTATATCTTGTGGTTCCTACCAAAATAAATCCTATTATGACAATGACGGAATATATGGTGGCGAAAAACAAAAACCAACTACCGAGAGCACAGAGCAAAACCCTAAAACGGTAGAAGCAAATAACAAATACAAAGAATATTTTGGTTCAAATGCTAATAATTACAGTACCGAACAAACTGAAGTACTTACAGATGTAGAAAATTATTCGAGTGGTAATAACAATCAGAATGAAAACTCTAATTCAGAAAGTTATTCTGGCTGGGGAAGTAATAGCGATCATATTACAGTAAATATATATGATAACTATTGGGGAAATCACAATTATGGTTATTGGAATAATTATTGGGGATATAGTAGCCCATGGAATTCTGGTTGGTATAGTCCTTGGGGATATACCGGATACTACAGTTGGGGCTGGAACAATCCTTATTATGGAGGATATTATGGGTATAACAACTACTATTATGGCTACAACAACTGGTATAATGGCGGATATTATGGAAACAATTACGCATACAGTCATGGAAGAAGAGGTTCTGCTTATAATGACCGATATGGAAATTATAGTGGTAGAAACTACTCAGACAATAGAAGAAGTACTTCTAGAATAGAAAACCCGAGAACAAATTTTTCTCAACCTAGGAGAGAACCAAGAAGCGAAACTAATTCTGGAAATAATATATACAATACCCCTAGGCCTAGAAGTACTGCACCAAGAAATAATGACAATATTAATCCTAGAAGTAATAACTCTGGAAACGATATATACAATACGCCTAGACCAAGAAATGAAACGCCTAGAAATAATGACTATACGCCTAGACCAAGAACAGAATCGTCTCCAAGAAGCGAAAGCCCAAGAAGCTATGATTCACCTCGTTCTTACTCACCATCAGGAAGTAGTGGAAGTTCATCTGGAGGAGGGCGTTCTGGAGGAGGACGCAGAGGGTAACAAATTATATAACCAATGTATCTATTTATAAATACATTGGTTTTTTATTGACATTAAAAATAAATTAAATATTTATGACAACTAAATCACAAACACAAATAAAGATTCTCTCATAAATATACCATATTCCAATAAAAAAATATTATCTACATATGAAAAAATATATTTCTCTTTTTGTAATCACACTTTGTTTTTCTGCAATGCAAGCGCAAGACGCATCTGATGCATACAGATACTCTCAGGACAACATAAACGGAACTGCTCGTTTTAGAGCCATGGGTGGTGCTTTTGGTGCATTAGGCGGGGATTTATCCGCTATAAATGTAAATCCAGCTGGGTCTGTTATTTTTGCCAATAATCAGATAGCTTTTTCTGGAAGCAACTTTAACACAAACAATAAGTCAAACTATTTTGGAAAACAAACATCAAAGAATAATAATTCATTAGATTTAAACCAAGCAGGGGCTGTTTTTGTTTTCGAAAATAATCATGAAAATAATAGTTGGAAAAAATTCTCCATTGCTGTTAATTATGAAAATACGAATAATTTTGACAACTCATTATTCTCTGCTGGAACAAATAACAATTCTATAGACAATTATTTTTTAAACAATGCTAATGGACTACAATTAAGTATTGTAAACGGAACAGATTATTATTATGACGAACTAACTTTTCAGGAACAACAAGCTTATTTGGGTTACAAAGCTTTTGTAATTAACGAATCATCTACTTATAATGACGTTACTAATAGAAGTTATATCTCTTTAGTTGCTCCTGGTGGAAATTATTACCAAACAAATAGTACCAAAGCTACTGGTTATAACGGAAAAGTAACTTTTAATGCTGCAACACAATACAAAGATATATTAATGTTAGGGATTAACTTGAATACTCATTTTATAGATTACAAACGATCAAGTAGATTTACCGAAAGTAATAATAACAATACCTCAGCTATTAACGATCTAGTAAACAGAATTGATTTCAATAATGATTTATATACGTATGGCTCAGGATTTTCGCTTCAATTAGGAGCAATTGTTAAACCTATAAAAGAACTTAGACTAGGTTTAGCATATCAATCCCCTACTTGGTATAAATTAACTGATGAGCTAACTCAAAGCTTATCTGCAGTTAGTGGAAACACTACAGGGAATTTACCCGAAGACATTGCTAACCCAAATCTTACAATTATATATCCTACTTATAAACTACAAAACCCTAGTAAACTTACTGGAAGTTTTGCTTATATTTTTGGTAAAAGAGGATTACTTAGTTTTGATTATAGCTTAAAGAATTATAGCAATTTAGCATTTAGCCCTAAAAATGATGAATATTTTCAATCTATAAACAATTCTTTGTCTAAATATTCTAGAGAGCATGCATCCGAATATAGTATTGGAGGAGAATACAAAATAAAACAGTTTAGTCTTCGCGGTGGTTATCATTTCGAACAAAGTCCTTATAAAAATGCATCTACAGTAGGCAACTTAACCAGTTACTCTGGAGGAATTGGTTATAATTTTGGTAATACTAAACTAGACTTGGCTTATTCAAATTCGAAAAGAGATTCTAACCAACAGTTTTTTACCCAAGGTTTAACAGATGCTGCAAAAATAAATACTATAAAAAACAATGTTACACTAACATTTGCTTTTGAGTTGTAGATTCAAAAAAAAAAAATGCATAAACCGTCTTGTTCTTAAGAATGAGACGGTTTTTTTATAGCCCGATAGCAGTGAAACTTCTTTTGCTTTTCCTTTAGAAAGCAAAAAATTGTAACGAATAGCGGGGGCACGAGCGAAGCGAACTGACGAAGTAAATAGCTCCTAAAAACAAAAAAATGTAGCAATACAAGAAATAAAAGCGTAATTTTGCACTCCAAAATTTAAGTGTATGAGAACCAAATCGTTAAAGAAAAATAAAATCAATGTAATTACTCTTGGGTGTTCCAAAAACGTGTACGATAGCGAAGTGCTTATGGGGCAACTCAAAGCGAGCGGAAAAGACGTTGTACACGAAGAAGAAGGAAATATTGTTGTAATAAATACTTGCGGATTTATAGATAATGCCAAAGCAGAATCTGTAAATACAATTTTGGAATATGCTGACAAAAAAGAACGCGGATTAGTTGATAAAGTATTCGTAACTGGATGCTTGTCCGAACGCTACAGACCCGATTTAGAGAAAGAAATACCAAATGTAGATCAGTATTTTGGAACTACTGAATTACCTGCTTTATTAAAAGCATTGGGTGCCGATTATAAACATGAACTATTAGGCGAGCGACTTACAACAACACCTAAAAATTACGCATACCTTAAAATTTCTGAAGGTTGTGACCGTCCTTGTAGTTTTTGTGCTATTCCGCTAATGCGTGGAAAGAATGTATCACAAACTATCGAAAAATTAGTAAAAGAAACAGAAGGATTAGCGAAAAATGGTGTAAAAGAATTGATTTTGATTGCTCAAGATTTGACTTATTATGGTCTTGATTTATACAAAAAACGTGCTCTAGGAGAATTATTAGAAGCCTTGGTAAAAGTAGAAGGCATCGAGTGGATTCGTTTGCATTACGCCTTCCCAACTGGTTTCCCTATGGATGTTCTTGAAATCATGAAACGCGAACCTAAGATTTGTAATTATATAGATATTCCGTTGCAACATATTTCAGATTCTATCTTGAAATCGATGAAACGTGGAACGACAAGAGAAAAAACGACGAAATTATTAAAAGATTTTCGTGCTGCTGTTCCCGGAATGGCCATTAGAACGACACTAATCGTTGGATATCCAGGAGAAACAGAAGAAGATTTTGAGATTCTGAAAGAATTTGTACAGGAAATGAAATTTGACCGAATGGGTTGTTTTGCCTATTCTCATGAAGAAAACACCAGTGCATACGAATTAGTAGATGATGTCCCGGACGAAATAAAACAAGCGCGTTCGTTAGAAATTATGGATTTGCAATCTCAAATTTCTTGGGATTTGAACCAAGAGAAACTAGGACAAACTTTCCGTTGTATTATTGATAGAAAAGAAGGGGGACATTTTGTAGGAAGAACAGAGTTTGACAGTCCTGATGTAGATAACGAAGTACTTATAGATGCTACAAAACATTATGTAAAAACTGGAGAATTTGTAAATATAAAAATTATTGAAGCTACTGAGTTTGATTTATATGGAGAACCAGCGTAACAATTTTAGCGTTTAGACATGAAAAACTCCATTTGAATAATCAAATGGAGTTTTTTTTATTTATTGTATAACTAATCTATTTTGTTTCGAGTAAAAAATTAACTGTAAGTTTTACATCTTTTGCTATCTTATCTTTTACGAGGTTAGGAATTTCAATATTATAATCCTGAGGATTAACAGAAAAATTTGTTATTGCATTTACTTTTCCCCCAACTAAAACTAGATTGATTTTGGTTTTAATTTTTTTTGTTACCCCATGAATCGTCAAATCTCCTTCTAAATCGTAAACTATTTTAGTTGTAGATAACTTTTTTTCATCAAAATTTAGGATTTTTCCTTTGAAAGTTGCTTTAGGGAATTTAGAAGATTCCATATAATTTTCATTAAAATGTTCCTCCATTAATGGTGATTTAAATTTAAAAGCTTTAACCAAACTCAATGCTACAAAATCACCAGTTGTTTCATCAAAAATACAAGAAGCGGTTTTATTAGTTCCGGCAATTTCTTCTAAAGCAGGCATAGAAGCTTCAAATTTTATTTCACCTACACGAGTCATCATTTTTTGAGAAAAAACAGTATTCCCAATTATAAAGAATAGTACTAAAATTATTGTTTTTTTCATCTTAATTATTTAAATATCCATTAGTAGACCATAATTTAATTACATCAATCGTTGCTTGAGGCATAGCTCCACTAGGAGGCATAACTGACCCACAAGAGGCATTTATTCTACAAAGAAAATTTCCATTAGTTACTGCATCTTTAACCGCAGCATAAGTATCTAATTCCGGATATTGCCCTCCTGCCGAATGACAAGCTACACACTCTGCGTTGCATACTGGGGCTATATCCTTTACATAAGTCGGATTTATAACTACTTCTGAAACTTCTTGATAAGTATTCGATTCACAGGAAACTATAAATAAGGTACTTATAAAAAGTAGAACTATTTTTAATTTTTTCATAATTTGTTAATTTTAAAAAACTCTATACATATTAAATCCAAAATAGAATTGTTTTGTCCCATCCCATCTTCCTGATGAGTTTGTAAAAGCTGTAACATCATTCATAGGTTGACTATTAGAGAAAACCATCTGAAAAATGTGTCCTCCAGTATCTATATCTAATCCTAAAGAAAGTGGATTATGATATTGCGAAGTAAATCCTTCAGGAAGATTTAGTCTTGCAGCATATTCTAGATTTACACTCATTCTTTTTGTTATTTTGTATCTAGCACCAGAACCCAAAAGGAGCGTGTTTTTTTTGTCTTCAATTCCGTCATACAAATTCTTGTGAACCAAAATAGGAGCTAATTCTAATGAAAAATTATCAGAAAATTTTCTGGAAACTAATAATTGAGTTGAGTAAGCCAATCGGTTATTAAATTTTGAATAAGGATATATAACACTTAGTTTATCACTTCTAATATCCATCGTATTATACCCGACAATTGTTACTGGAAAACCATCAACTTCTTGATTTGCCATTTTATATTTTAAAGCTAGCTCATATATTTTATTATTTCTATGTCTAGAAACCCCAAATGACAACCAGTTAGTCGCACCATATATTGCTCCAATTTTGGTCATAGCTTCATCTAATCCAAAAAAATTATCTACTCCTTTTGCTAAATCTCCAAAACGATGAGAAATTAGAACATACCATTCCCCTTTTACAGGCATTTTTGTAGATTGCATATTACAGATTTGTAAACCTTTAAAAGCAGATACTTCTACTTCTTTTTTATTAGTACTAATTGTATCTAATTGATTTAGCAAATCATCTTGAGCAGAAACAAAATTAAACCCTATAAATACTAAAATAAGGCTTATAAATTTTTTAATCTTCATCTATTTTTATTAATTATTAATACTACACTGATCTAAATTCAATTGTTCTAGCAAATCATCATACCCTACAACTCTACCTTTTATAGAAATTTTTTGCCCTTTTTTAATTTGCTCATCCTTAGTAAAATTACAAACGATGAGATTGTCTATAATCACCTCATTTTTATTCACCGAAATAGCAACACCTTGAACTGTAATTGTTTTTTCAAGATATTTTTTATTTGCAGCATTAATATTAGAAGTAAATTCTGCAATTATCTTTTTTGAAACAGCTGTGAACTCAGGTTTTTCTGAAGCAACATCTCTAGCTCCACCATGCATAATGTAATTGAATGATAAGCATCCTATTACTAGTATTATCAGTATTGAAAAAAGTGTTATTTTTATTTTATTTTTCACAACCGTAGTATTAATTAATTTGTAGTCTTTTAACTGTTTTGTCTGTTTCATTAGATAATTCGACAAAATATATACCAGCAGACAAATTGGTTAAATTGATAGTGCTATTAATCGAGTTTTTATCAAAAGGAATTTCTTTTAGTAATTTAGCACTATTATCAAAAATTTTAATTGTTTTAAGCTCTACTGTTTCATCTTTTGTAAAGTTAAAAATACCATTTGATGGGTTTGGAAATATGTTAATTTTACTTCCAAAAGTAAAATCTTCAACACCCAATAAACTAAAATTAAGAGATTTAGAGCCTCTTGTACTTGATGAATGCTGTGAAGTATAATTTGCACTTCCTGATGAAGCATAAATAATATTTAAAGTAGAGATCGTAGAATAATTAAAAACATAGTCGTTTGCGTCTCCATCATTAAAAACCCTTGTAGCAACAACAGTCCTTGTTGTTCCACTAGTAGTATTGCTCGTCACTGTCCAATTTTGTATTGCATCAGTAGTAGGTGTTGAATAAGATGTAATTTTACGATCACTTAAAACACTGGCGCTACTTAAAAAAACAGCATCACATGCACTTGACATAAAACTAGAACTAAAACCTACTGAAATCCATCTATCCGATGGACCAACAAGAGTTAAAGTAGCTATCGATGTTACACTATTTAAGTCTATTTTTATAGATATTCCGCCCGAAGAAGACAATGCAACTAAACCAGTTGTTTTAGTTTGCGAATTAGCATTAAACATGGAAATAAAAAAAATAAGTCCAAAAAGTTGGTTTTTCATAAATATGGTATTTGATAATTAGTTGGTTTGCTTGTTTAGTAATATTATTAATTCTGTATTTTTATTAAAATTTGCATAGTCAAGAGCAACTCTCGAATCAATATCCTTTATTCTAGTATTTGCACCAGCATTCATTAATACTTTAGCAATCTCATTTTTGTTAAAAAATGTAGCATAAATCAGTGCTGTTTTTCCTTGTGTGTCAAATAAATTCAAATTTGCTTTGGCTTCTATAAGTTTTTTTACAATCTCTATTTTTCCAGACATCACAGCAGCCATTAAAGCAGATCCTATACCAGAATTATAATTCAAATCTTTTACATGATCTATTAAAAAAAAAGCTACTTCTTCATTACCTTTATAACATGCTAAAACCAATGTACTATTTTTGTTTTGATCAAAAGAATTTATATCGTTTGGATTATTATCGTATAGTGATTTAATATCTTCAAGCGTTCCATTACGAGAAATATCAAAAACTGATTTTGTTTGAGCAAAAGTAAAATTGATCATTCCTATAATCAGAAATAAAAATTTAATCTGTTTTTTCATTTATTTATATCTTAGTTTTCCATGTGGTGAAAAAAAAATGTTGCGAATGACATTAATACTAAAAATAAAATGTGTTCAATAATTTATTTTTTAATTTATTCATCAAGCGTCAAAAATAGATCAGAAAAAATTTAGTTATTGTTAATCAATTTCAAATGTTTGTTAACGAGTTGTTAATGACTGTTTACATTCTGTTATCACTAAATAAATATGATAAATTAGTAGTTTTAATAAACAAAAAATGAAGGTAAACAGACTTAATAGTATTATTATAGTTGGACTTGTAGCCATTATTGGGATTATTGTCGCACAATTACTTTGGACAAAAGAAGCCTTTGCCCTTGAAGAAAAAAAATTCTCACAAAAAGTACATTTTGCATTACTAGAAGTGGCTAATCATTTGCAAAAAAAAACGAATCATGAATTACCTTCGGAAGATCCTATAAAGAAGATAACTAATGATTATTATATTGTAAATATAGGTAATGATTTTGATCCAGAAATTCTAGAATATTATTTAAAAAATGAATTTAAAGAAGCAAATATTACTACTGATTTTGAGTATGCCGTTTACAATTGCGAAAGTGATAAAATGATTTACGGAAATTATATTTCATTTACTGATAAACCAACCAAAAAAACATCGGCTTATTTCCAAAAGCACAAGAATTTAATTCACTATTTTGTAATTCATTTTCCAGATGAAACTCCATATCTATTTAAATCCTTGCACTTTTGGATCATATTATCTTTTGCACTAGTTATTATTCTATTGGTTTATGTATATTCTATTTACACAATTATTCAGCAAAAGAAATATTCTGAGTTGCAACGTGATTTCATCAATAATATGACGCACGAATTTAAAACGCCATTGTCATCTATATTGATTGCTTCTAATTATTTGAAACAACAAAAAAGCATTAGAAAAGATGAAAAATTAGAAAAATACACCCAAATCATCATTAATCAAAGCAATAAGCTAAACAATCATATCGAGAAAGTTCTGAATATCGCTAAATGGGACAACATTCCTATGACACTAGATAAACAAAAACTAGACGTTATTCCTATTCTTAATGAAGTTATCGAAAACATAAAACTAAAATATGATGACATTACTATTTCTATAAAAACAATTTTACCATCAGTTTTTATTTATGCTGATGAGTTTCATTTTTCGAATTTAGTCTATAATATTATTGAAAATGCGATAAAATACTCCGACAATAAACCTGAAATTATCATAAAAATTTCTATGAAAAAAAACCATTTATCATTACAATTTACTGATAATGGAATTGGGATTTCAGAAAAAAACTTACCTTTTGTTTTTGATAAATTTTATCGTATTACAAACAAAAAAACGCATGATGTAAACGGATTTGGTCTAGGATTGTATTATGTAAAAAAAGTTTGTACGCTTCACGAATGGAAAATTTCAATAAAAAATAACACTGAAAAAGGAATTACAGTTTCAGTTTTAATACAACCTATATAATGGCTAATTTCAGAATACTTTATACCGAAGATGACGAAACTTTAGCTTTCTTGACCAAAGATAATTTAGAACAAAGCAACTATACAATCACACATTGCAATGATGGGCAAATTGCTTTAGAAACTTTTAAAAACAATGTTTTTGATATTTGTATTCTAGATATTATGATGCCAAAAATTGATGGTTTCGAGCTGGCGGCAGCCATTCGTAAAGTGAATTATGATATTCCTATTATATTTCTTTCGGCAAAAACATTAAAGGAAGATCGCATAAAGGGATTGAAATTAGGAGCTGATGATTACCTGACAAAACCTTTTAGCATTGAAGAATTATTGCTGAAAATTAAGATTTTCTTAAAGCGTTCGCAGAAAAAAAGTTTTGAAAAGAAAGATATTTATACTGTTGGGAAATATCAGTTTGACACTAAAAACTATGTAATATCTACATCCTCTGAAAAAATAAAACTAACCGAAAGAGAATCAGAACTTTTGAAACTATTTTTAGACCATAAAAATGTAGTTTTGAAACGAGAAGAAATTCTAAAAATACTTTGGGGCGATGATAATTACTTTATGGGAAGAAGTCTCGATGTATTTATTTCTCGTTTGCGAAAAATATTGGCAAATGAGAATGGAATTACAATCGAAAATTTACATGGAATTGGGTTTCGATTTAGCGCTACAGACTAGATCTATAACGGAAGTGAGAATTTTTCAATCATCTTATAAAGCAAATCTTTTTTTATTGGTTTTGAAATATATCCTGAAAATCCGGTTTTGAATATTTTTTCTACTTCTTCGCTCGAAGTAAAAGCTGTTTGGGCAATAATTGGCAATTTAGGTCTCATTTTTTTTATGATTTCAAAAGCCTGATGTCCTGAGAGTTTTGGCATTTTTATATCCATCAATATCAAATCGATATTATTATTATTATTTGATATAATTTCGACTGCTTTTTCTCCGTCTTCGGCACGAATAATTTTATAATTTTTTGTTTTTAGAATTTTTTCAATTAACAAAAAATTAAAATTATCATCTTCGGCAACTAAAATGGTTTCTATAAATTCGTTTTTAGTCGAATCATCATCAATACTATTTTCGTTTTTTGGTGCATCCTTTTTATCTAATAATAAAGGAATAGAAAATTTGAATGTAGAACTCACGCCAAACTCAGATTCTAATGCAATTTGTCCGCCTAGTAATTCGACATAGGCTTTTGTTAAAGTAAGTCCTAGCCCTAATCCTCCTCCTCTTATCGAGTGATCATTTTCTATTTTTATAAATCTTTTAAATATTTTTTCGTAGTTATCTTTCTCTATTCCTATTCCAGAATCAATAACATAAAAACTAATAATTGACGATTGAGAATCTATTTCGTAAAACAAAACTATACTACCTTTATCTGTAAATTTTACGGCATTAGAAAGTAAATTTGTTAGTATTTGTTCTAACTTTGGTTTATCAGTTACTACTTTTTTAGATAAACCATTTTTAGATTTTTCTATCTTAATTTCGAGTTCATCACTTTTAGGAATTGATTTTTTTATTTCATTCACTACATTTTGCACACAATCATCTAAATCAAATTCAGTATGTCTAGTTTCTATTTGATTGGCATCAATTTTTGACATTTCTATTAAATCATCAATAATTGACACTAAATTTTTTCCGCTTTTATTAATTATTTTTCTGTATTCTAATTCTTCTTTCTTTGTAATTTCTTCGTTGTCTAATAAATCTGAAAAACCCATTATCGCATTCATGGGTGTTCTTATTTCGTGAGAAAGGTTCGTTAGAAAAGCCGTTTTTAGCCTATCGCTTTCTTCTGCTTTTTGTTTAGATTTTTGAAGTTGTAGCTTTTGATGCTGATTTTCTTCAAAAAGTTTCCCTATGTATCTAAATTCTCCTCTAATATTTTTGAGCGAATTAATCGCTCCCAAATCAGCTTTTTCTAATACTTTTTTTATCAATCTAATTGGTCTTTTTGCCCATTTTACAGCATAATAATGAAATATTAACACTGATAACAAAAAGGCTAAGACAAAAATTAATAAAATATTTTTTGTAATTCTAAAATCTACTTTATAAATCCTATTAAACAATAATTTAGAAATAGTTTTTCCGTTATAATCTTTTAGCTCGACTAAACTGTAAACTAAATTATCTTCAATTTTTTCATTGTCATTGTAAAAATTAATATTAGAACTGCTTATTCTTTCTAAATTTGTAAAATAATTTTCATCTAACAATCTAATCATAAAAAAATAACCTGATGGTGGATACTTATTTTTAAATGGATCATCAGATGGTTGTATGGTAGCGCCATAAACTTCAGCAATTCCTTCAGGGATTTTCATGTAAAATTTATCAATTTTTTTTTGATATAATTTAGCAAGAGCTTCTTTTGGGATTATGTCTTTAGACTTAATTTTGGTATCCGAAACACTTGTAATAAATACACCTTTATCATTATAAGCAGAGAGATAATCTATCCTATGAGTATCTAAAACATTTGCTACCGCTCGATTAAACCAGCTTAAGTCTTTTGTTTTTGTAAAATTTACAAACTCATCCCAATAAGTAATATCGCTAATTACAGATATGTATGATTCCGAATTTAGATCATTTAATGACTTCATTTCGTTTCTGTACTGTGCAACAAAATTGTTGTAAATTTGTTTTTCCTGTCTTAATGTATAGTAGTAAAGTGAGAAAAAAAGTATCGAAAAACCAATGGTTACAACAAATAACACAAATACAACTTTAGAATAAGTTGTTGCAACTCGGCGTTTGTTATTAAGATTTATCATCATAATTAACTAATAATCATAAATGTAACTAAATTTAGTTAGATATTTAACATGAAAAATAATAATTTTTATTGATAACTAAGTTTTATTCCTAAAACAACGAAATTTCTACCAAATTGCTCTGTATTTACTACTGAAGCATTGTAAGTATAATTCAGGTAAAAAGGAAGTGAAAAATGTTTGTTTAATTCTAATTCTCGAGTCGCTTTTATTCCTAAATTTATAAATGATGGTTTGTTGTAATCACCCGCAGAATAATATTGTGCCTGATTGTTTAGCACTGCTCCTATTGTTGGCTCTATATTGATATTTTGAAATGTTTTCTTAGATACTTTTTCAAAAATATTTTCGAAAGAATAGGCAACTTCAAAATAGGTTGTAAAATTTTGTTTCGGATTGTTTCCGTAACTATCATATTTAAAATCATTTCCTGCAAGAAGCGTACTAATCATAATTTTGAGTGGTTTCCATGTTTCCGAAAAATCGAAAAGCAAATTGGCATCGACAGTTTGTACACTATCATTTCCGTAGTTAAAATAATTATTATTTACACCTTCAACTTTCTTGACCGTTGGCCAATAATAATCATAAACTTGTATTTTTAGAAATCTATTCAAATTATAAGTTATGCTAAAATCTATTTCTTGATAACTGTTTGTACTCGAACCATCCGGAAAATAATAATCCTTTTTAAAATTTGTAGTTGCCCAAAAACCTAAAGTTATTTTCTTTGTTACTACATAATTTATAGCTGGTTGAAGAACAATATTATTTCCACCATAAGATTGACCTCTCCAAATGTAACGACTTGCAATATCTAACGATATATCCCATTTTTTTTCTTTTTTTGGAGAAATAGTATCCAATATAATCTCGTTTTCTTGACAAAAACAGCTAGTGGCTAATAATAAAAAAGTGATTATTGTTGAATGTTTATTCATTTATAAATACTTAAAAAAAATTATGCTAATGATTCAGCAATAATTTTAAATAATTTTTCTTTATTTATTGGTTTTGTCACATAGTTTATAAAACCTGCTTGCTTTAATTTCTCCTGATCTTCCGATGATGAATAAGCTGTTTGTGCAATTACCGGAAGATCAGGTCTAAAGATTTTTATTCTAGCTAAAGCCTCGTAACCGCTTAAAACAGGCATTTTTATATCCATCAAAACCAAATCTATTTCGGCATTGTTGTTACAAAACTCAACAGCTTCTAATCCATTTTTTGCTCTTATAATTTTGTAATTTTTAAATTGCATAATTTTCTCGAGCAATAAAAAATTAATATTATCATCCTCTGCAATTAAAATTGTTTCGTTTCCTGTTAATTCATCGGAAAATTGTTTTACAGGTATTTCAATATTTGTTTTTTTCTTGTCTAAAATTAATGGTATTGTAAACACAAATCTGGAACCAACACCCACTTTAGATTGAAGCGAAATTGTTCCTCCTAACATTTCTACATAAGCTTTCGATATAGCCAAACCCAGCCCTAAACCGCCAACTTTAATAGCATAATCTCCATCGATTCTTCTGAATCTATCAAAAATTATTTCTTGATGGGCTTCTTCTATTCCTAAACCCGTATCGTTTATCGCAAATGATATTATAGAGTTTTTATTGTTAACTTTATATCCAAAAGTAACAAATCCGTGTTCTGTAAACTTAATAGCATTTGTAATTAAGTTTATTATAATTTGTTTGAGTTTAATTTCGTCTGTTAAAATTCTATTTGTAATTGGTTTTTCAGGCTTAATCAAATCAAAATCGATCATTTTATCTTTTGGGATCGTAATTTTTATAGCATTATATAATTCATTTAAACAAGATTCTAGATTTATACTGGTGTAATTTGGTGTAATTTGCTGGGCATCAATCTTAGACATTTCTACAAGATCGTCTATTATTGATACTAGGTTGCTACCACTTTGTGTAATTACATTTAAATATTCAAATCGTTCTTCGTCTTTTAATTTTTTATTATTTAGTAACTCTGAAAAACCAACTATAGCATTCATTGGTGTTCTTATTTCGTGAGATAAATTGGTTAAAAAAGCTGATTTTAAATTATCACTTTCTTCTGCTTTTTGTTTAGAAAATTCTAATTGTTTTTTTTGTTTTATATTTTGTTCGAACATATTTCCTATGTACCCGAATTCTATAGAACTATTTTTTAATAACTTAATTGATTTTTTATTTCCTGTTTCTAAAACTCGTGTAATTAATTTTAGTGGTTCGTGAATCCATTTTTTTGAAAAATAAAAGTGAAAAAGGATTCCAATTAAAAAAGCTGTAAAAATGATATAAAGTGTGTGTTTTGTAGATTCAAAATCAACATTTAAATTTCTTTTAAATTTTAATTTTTCTATAGTATTTCCTTTCCAATCCATCAGATTAACATTTGCAATAATAGACTTTTTATCAATATTTGAATTTAACAAAGTGATTTTAGAGCTACTAATTTTTTCTAATTTTTTAAAATAATTTTCGTCTAAAATCTTTGCCATAAAAAAGTATCCTGATGGGCTAGTCTTTCTCTTTGTTGGATCATTAGACGGATTGATTGTTGCTCCATAAACTTCAACAATACCTTCTGGCAATTTTACATAAAACTTTAATAATTTATTTTTATATAATTTTGAAAAAACTTTTTCTGGGATAAATTTATCTTGCTTTATTTTAGATGTTGAAACTTTCATTATAAAATTACCTTTCAGATCATATGTACCTAAATAGTCAACTTTATAAACACTCAGTAATGCTGCTATCGATGCTTTAAACCATTTTTTATCTTTTGTTTTAATAAATTTCACCAATTCATCCCAATAAGTAATATCTGCTATTGTAGAAATATTAGATTCGGAATTAAGTATTAATAAAGAATTTACCTCATTTTCAAACTGTTCTTTAGATGATTTATAGATTTGTTTCTCTTGCTGTAAAGTGTAGTAGTATAAAGAAAGAAAAAGCAGTAAAAAAGCTATCGTACCAATAACATTAGATAATACTATTTTTTTATAAGTAGAAATATTATTAAATTTTATCATATAAAAAATACAGTTTTGGGGAAATAAACAGTATAAATTTAAGTAAAAAAAAGCAATAAGTTAACACTTAATAAATTAATTTGTTAAAGTCTAAAATAGTAATTTACAGAATATTCTTAATTTTAAGAAAAAACTAAAAGTCCGAAATTCCTAAGAGTCTTTATTGGTTTCGAGTACCAAAATAATTCAAAATCATCAAACCTATTTTCAAAATCAGTTTTTAGTATTGAAAAATTAGTTTTCTTATCATTATATACTGAAATAGCCTCTAAAGTTTTAAGTAACCAATCGGCTTTTTCTTTTTCAACATCAATTTCGAAGGTTTCTTTTTTGTCATGAAAAGTCATTTTCATCATTTCCCATGAATTTCCTTTTTTAGATTTAGTAAAAATTTCCGTTAATGGCTTTCCTCCTATCCAAACGATTTTTGCCGATGGTTTTATATTAAAATTTTCTTCTTTTTGAAGTGAGTTGTATATGAAATCGGGATTTATTGTTGTTTTAGGAATTTTAAAATCAAACCAATCTTGCAAAGTATAATCAAAACAAATACCATGCATATAATTGAATAAGGATTTCTTTAATCCGAAACTAAACTGGTCATGATTTACCCCTGTTTTATCTGTAAACTGAATATCGTTATTAGCAAAAGTGATTTTATTTGTTTGCGGAATAACTCCAAATTCGTCAGGAAACATTCCTACAGGACTGTGTGCTGTCATAGCAAATTGATGCCAAAAACCAGACTGTAAAATACCCAACTCGAACAACTGACGAACCATTTCTAGACTATCTACCGTTTCCTGAATAGTTTGTGTAGGATAACCATACATCAAATAAGCATGGACCATTATACCCGCTTCAGTGAAATTACGAGTCACTTGTGCTACTTGCTCGACAGTTACTCCTTTTTTTATGAGTTCTAATAACCTGTCGGAAGCGACTTCCAGCCCACCAGAAACAGCTATGCAGCCAGAAGCTTTTAGTAAAATACACAAATCTTGGGAGAAGCTTTTCTCGAAGCGAATGTTCGTCCACCAAGTAACAACTAGTTTTCGTTTAATGATTTCTAACGCTAATTCACGCATTAAAGCTGGAGGTGCAGCTTCATCTACAAAATGAAATCCGTTTTCTCCAGTTTGCACTATGAGTTCTTCCATTCTATCCACCAGTGTTTTAGCGAGAATGGGTTCATATACTTTTATATAATCTAAAGAAATATCACAAAAAGTACACTTTCCCCAATAACAACCGTGTGCCATGGTGAGTTTATTCCACCGCCCATCACTCCACAAACTGTGCATAGGATTGGCAATTTCTATAACCGAAATGTATTTATCTAATAACAAACCTGAGTAATCTGGCGTACCTACTTCACTCTGTTTGTAGTCTTTTTGAAGAGTATTATTTTTGTAAACGACTTTATTATTTTCTAATAAAAATGTTCGTTTGAATTCGTTTGAAATTGATAATTTACAATTATCAATTATCAATTGTATAGGAAGTTCTCCGTCATCTAATGTAATAAAATCGAAGAATTCAAAAACTCTTACATCTGTTAAAGAACGTAACTCGGTATTTGGGAAACCTCCACCCATAGATGTTTTCACATCAGGAAAATTATTTTTGACAAACTGTGCACAACGAAAAGCACTATATAAATTCCCTGGAAACGGAACCGAAATACAAACTAATTTTGGTTTTACAATTTGAATTTTTTCGTTTAATATTCTTAAAGTAATTGCATCTACATAAGTTGGTTCCTTTTGCAAATGCGAATGCAAATCATCAAAAGAATTAGCGCTTCGTCCCAAACGTTCCGCATAACGACTGAACCCAAAATTCTCATCGATACATTCTACAATAAAATCCGATAAATCTTCAAGATACAATGTAGCTAAATGCTTGGCTTTGTCTTGCATTCCCATCGAGCCAAAAGCCCATTCCATATCATCTAATTGCTCAAATCTAAATGCTTCTGGCAAGAAATCTCCTGAGCATATTTGTCTTGCCAATGTTGGATTATTTCCTTGCAGAAACGCGATAACAGAATCGATAGTTTTTATGTAATCATCTTTCAAAGCAAATATTCGTTGAATATTTGGAGAATTGGGTTGATTACTTTTAGCAAACAACTCTTGTAATCCTTTTTTTGAAAACAACTCGAGAATGACTTCAATTCCCAAATCCATCTGAAAAGCTGAAATATTTTTAGTATTTAAAAAACCTTTTATATATGCTGTCGCTGGATACGGGGTATTCAGTTGGGTAAAAGGCGGCGTGATGAGAAGAAGGTCTTTCAAAAGGAATTATTTTTACAAAGGTATATAAATACAATATGTATCTGTATTAAATCGTTACTTTTGCATAAAATTCTATCATTTATGCGCCTTAAAATTATATTATTCTTTTTCATTTTAAACATATGTGCTTATTCTCAAAAGCAAAAGTCTTCAATTGGATTTATTGAAAATAAAGGTCAAATTATTGATCAAAAAGGGAAACAAAATAAAGGTGTTTTATATTTATTAAATACTCCTGGATTAAACGTTCAGATTAAAAAAAATGGTTTTTCTTATGATATTTATGAAACAAAAAAACATCCTTTATCTAAAAAAGAGCTAGATAATAGATACACTTCAGAACTTTCAAAAGAAGACACTATAAGAAATCCTAATTATACTTTAGAATATATTTATCATAGAATAGATATTGACTTCGTAAATTCAAATAAAATGGTCGAGTTAGTAGCTGATGAAAAATCTATTGATTACGATAATTATTACAATGTTGTCAATACTCCTCATGGTATTACCAATGTTTATAAATATAAAAAAATAAAATACAAGAATCTTTATAACAATATTGATGTTGATTTTTTTATTCCAAAAGATACAACAAAAGCAGTTGAATATAATTTTATTGTAAATAAAGGCGGGAAAATATCGGATATTCAATTAAAATTTAATGGTGTAAAAACAAATTTGATTGGCAATAAAATAAAAATGAATGTTCGTTTTGGTCAAATGGAAGAGACTTTACCATTAAGTTGGTCAGAAAATAGCACTGATAAAAATGAAATTAATATAGGTTATAAAAAACTCAAAAATAATGTTTACGGATTTGAGAGTTCAGAAAACTTAAATAATAAAAAAGTTATTATTGATCCTACTCCTGTGAGGTTGTGGGGAACTTATTATGGGGAAGTTTCTACATGGGGAAATAGTTTATCTAATGATTATTTAAACAATCTATATTTAAGTGGTTCAACTAGTAGCACTAATAATATAGCAACGTCAGGTGCTTTTCAAATTCAAATTCAAGGTCAAAAAGACGGTTTTATTTTTAAATTTTCCCCTAATGGGAATCAAATTTGGGGAACATATTTTGGTGGTGAAGGTGGGGACGTAATTTATAACTCCGATATTAACGGAAACGATCTAGTTATTAGTGGTGTAACTCAAAGTTATTCAAATATTTCAACAACAGGAACGCATAGTTCGGTATATAATCCAGGTAACGGAATTAATACCGGAAGTGGGAGCTCTAAAAACGATTGCTTTATTGAAAAGTTCAATTTAAATGGTCAAAGAATTTGGGGAACTTATTTCGGTGGAGAAAGTTGTGAATATCCTCTTGATTTAGCAATTGATTTAAATGGAAATATAATTATGGTAGGGGAAAGTTTTAGTATAAATGGCATAACAACATCTGGAAGTTTTAAAGAAACAAGAACCCAACCTGTAAATGTAAATACTGTTGGAGAAGGTTTTATTGCTAAATTTAATAATCAAGGTAATCAATTATGGGGTACATATTATGGATTATGTGAAGTCAGAAGTGTTGATACTGATAGTAATAATAATATTTTTATTTCTGGTGATACTTCAAATGGAAATTCTTATATAGCCACACCTGGAACTCATCAACCAATTTTTAGCTATAATACTCAAACGGGAGTTTCTTATTATGATTCTTATATTGGTAAATTTAATTCAAATGGTCAAAGAATTTGGGGAACGTATTATGGTGGTTATGAAGCTGAATATAATTTTAGTTTAAAAGTAGATTTAGAAGACAATATTTATATTTCTGGGAACACTAGAAGTACCGAATTGATTTCGACTCCAAATTCACACCAAGAGATAAATGGAGGTTCTACTGATGCGTATCTCTCAAAATTCAATCAAAATGGAATGCTAATCTGGGGAACATATTATGGAGGAATAGGTTTAGAAGATTGGGGATATTATAAAATAGATATTAATCAAAATAACGAAGTTTTTCTATCTGGCAGTACCATGAGCCCAAACAACATATCAACACCTGGTAGTTATTCTGAAAATTTAAATGGTTCAGCGGATATTTTTATAGCTAAATTCAATAAAAATGGCACGAGAACTTGGGGAACATATTTTGGAGGAAATATTACCGAATTTTGTCAAGGTATTAAAGTTGATAATATAGGAGGCATTTATATTTTGGGTTACACATTTAGTACAAATGGAATAACAACACCTAATTCTTTTCAACAATACACAAATAATTCGCCAGCTAGATTTTTAGAAAAATTCTTTGATTGTCAATCTTTAACAAATGTCACAAGTAATTCTCCAATTTGTATAGGAAGTTCAATTCAATTGAATGCTTCAGGAGGTATAAATTATGATTGGACAGGACCAAATGGATTTACTTCATCTATACAAAACCCAATCATCAATAATGCTAGTGCTTTAAATAGCGGCACTTATTCTTGTAGCATAACCGGAACTGGCGGATGCGATAATACGGTTACAGTTAATGTTTTAGTTGGAGATAGTACTGCTCCAGTGCCTAATAATCAAAATTTACAAACAATAACTGGAGACTGTAACACAATTATATCTACAATACCAACTGCAACAGATAATTGTGCTGGTCAACTAAACGGTATCACCGTAGATCCTTTAAACTATACAACCCCTGGGAATTATACAATCCATTGGAATTATAACGATGGTAACGGAAATAGCGCAACACAAAATCAAAGTGTAGTTATAACCGCTACAGCTTTACCAATTCTTACTGCAACCCAACAATTTTGTATCCAACAAAACGCTACACTAAGTAACATTGCCATTACCGGTCAGAATGTAAAATGGTATGACGCACAAACTGGAGGAAATATTTTACCTATAAATACCATTTTACAAAACGCAACGACTTACTACGCCTTGCAAACTAACAATAATTGCGAAAGTAATAGAGTTCCTGTTACAATTACGATTTACAATACACCATCACCTACTGCTAATCCTAATCAAAGTTTTTGTAGTACAGCAAATGCAACGTTAAATGATATTGCAATATCTGGTACAGGTGTTAAATGGTATGATACTCAAACTGGAGGGAATCTTTTACCTGCGAACACTATTATACAAAACGCAACAACTTACTATGCTTCGCAAACTTTAAACGGGTGCGAAAGTGTAAATAGAACATCTATAACAATTAATCTCATCAATACGCTAAATGCAAATGATTTTTCAGATTATTTTTGCGATGATTTGAATAGTGGATATGAAAAAATTGACCTAACAAGTTATAATTCTTCCTTAATTTCAAACACCGCTGGAAATACTTTCAGCTTTTACAAATCATATTCAGGAGCTCAAAACCAAACTCCTAGTGAAAAAATAAATAATGAGATTGATTATCAATTAAATGTTGGCACAATTACAATTTATGTACGTATTGACAATGTAAATACTTGTCATCAAATTGTAGTATTGAATTTAAGATTGTATAGCAAACCAAATATCCCAATTGCTGAAGTCACTCCTATTTGTCAAGGTAAAACCGTAACTATAAATGCTGGTAATTTTGACAAATATTTGTGGTCGACTGGAGAAAGCACTTCCTCAATTCTTGTTAGCCAAGCTGGTAATTATTCGGTTACGGTAACCGAAAATCATATTGGAATAAATTGTACTTCTTCAAAAGATTTTAAAGTTGTAAATTCAAATGTAGCAACTATATCTCAAGTCATTACAAATGATTGGACAGTAAATGACAACTCAATTACCATCATAGTAACGACTAGTAGTGTTGGAGATTATCAATATTCATTAGACGGGAATAATTACCAAAACAGTAATGTTTTTACTGACTTAAATAGCGGAGAATATAAAGTTTTTATTAGAGATAAAAATGGGTGTGGTACGATTTCAGAGGAAATTTTTTTATTAATGTACCCAAAATACTTTACTCCAAACGGAGATGGATTTAATGACAAATGGAAGATAAAATTCTCAAACACAGAACCTAGTTTAAGAATTAAACTATTTGATAGATATGGTAAATTTATCAAAGAATTAGATTATAGTTCTGATGGTTGGAATGGAACCTTCAATGGAAAAGAACTACCATCAACCGATTATTGGTTTGTTGTAACTAGAGCTAATGGAAAAGAATATAAAGGTCATTTCGCTATGAAGCGATAATTTTATATCCATTCTTTAGTTATTGTTTCTTCCTCAGGAAAATAAGTAAGATATTGTACCATTCTAGGAAGTTTTCCTTTATTTGGTGTTGCACAGTGCGGCAATGCTTGATGCCAGATTATAAAATCTCCTGCCTGACCAGTAACGGCTTTTGATAGTAATAATTTCGGAGCTATTTCCCTTGGGTCTTCATTGGCTTGTAAATTGCTCATCCATGATGAAATATTATTATGAAAACCTGATACACAATGGAAAGCTCCATCATTATCATTACAATCAGACAAATAAATAAGTCCTTGCAACATAAAAGGTATTGGTAATTTAAGACTAACATCCCAGTGAAGATCACTTCCTAAAAAAGAATAATTTTCTGATATTGGTGGATTAAAGCTGACTTTATCGATCGTTTTGTAAATTTTATTTGTTTTGTATAATTGTTCGTAAGCTTTTTGAATTTTAGCAGATTCCCTATTCTTATTAAGTGTTGGATGATTAGAAAAATTTAGCATCAGCCCTCTTTTCTCTTCATGTTTCTGATACCATGAAGTTGGATCTTCAGAGTTTGCCCTCAAAAAAGTCCAAATCGCATTTTGAGTTGCCTCACAATCAGATCTTGAAATGGCATTTTTAATGACAACATAACCATTTTTATCCCAAAAATCTAAATCTTCTTTAGAAAGCACCTCATCGATAATGTCTTCTGCTTTTTTAATTTCATTCTTATGAAGATTAACCCAATCATTAAAGACCGATAAACTTGGCTTTTCATAATGAAGATAACGAAGCGCTTCTTCCATACTAATACCATTTTTGTAGAGAAACTCAATTTCTTTAGTCCATGATGAATTCTCATCAGAAACAATCTTTGCGTTTGGATTTAGAATACGATTCCAAAAACTTTCAATCTTTACATCCATATAAAAAATCTTATATTTTAACCAAAAGTAAGAAATTTACACGCTTCTATTATTTTATAATCGTACAATTTATTCAAATGATTTTGGTGGTGTTTTGAAAATTAAAAATTAAATCATAAGCCTATGTTAAACCGAATTTAGCTACATTATTTTTATTAATTTAGCAGAAATAAATTTCAATTATGCCAACTGACTGTATTAGCTATCAAAAATCAGGATATTTTTCAAAATTAATTGCCGATTATTTAGACGAAAAATTAGAAGTAAAAGAATTATACAATCATTTTCCTACTATTGAAAATTTTAAAAATCAAATTGAAGAAAAAGAAAAAAACTTTAATAATGGTATTAAACGTGAAATCTTAGTTTCGGAATTAGAGAAACAATATATAAATTTCGAAATTTCAGAATTAACTAATCAGAATATTTCACTTCTCAAAAACAATAAAACATTTTCAATAACTACTGGACACCAGCTCAATTTATTTACTGGTCCGCTCTATTTTTTATATAAAATTATTTCTACTATAAATTTATGCAAACAACTAAAAGGAAATTATCCTGAGTACAATTTTGTTCCCATTTACTGGATGGCAACAGAAGATCATGATTTTGAAGAAATAAACCATTTTAGTTTTAAAGATAAAAAGTTTAGTTGGAATGCAGTATCTAAAGGTCCTGTTGGTCGATTATCTACTAAAGATTTAACTGCTTTTTTTAAAGTTTTTAAAAAAGAACTTGGCTCTAGCAATAATGCCGAATATCTAATAAAATTATTTTCAGATAGTTATTTAGAACATTCTAATTTAGCAGAAGCCACAAGATATTTAGCCAATCAATTATTTGGTGAATATGGTTTAGTTATTTTAGATGGAGATTCAACAGATTTGAAAAAACAATTTATTCCTTACATAAAAGACGAATTGTTATATCAAAATTCAAATAAAAAAGTGCTAGAAAGTATTATTAAACTAAATAATTACTCAATTCAAGTAAATCCTAGAGAAATTAATCTTTTTTATATTGAAGATAATCTCAGAGAACGCATTATTCATGAAAACGGCAATTACAAAGTTAATAATACAACTATTGAATTTACTGAAGCCGAAATATTAAACTTAGTAGATAAAAATCCTAAAAAATTTAGCCCAAACGTTATTTTACGTCCTCTATATCAGGAAGTTATTTTACCCAATTTAGCTTATATTGGTGGTGGTGGAGAAATTGCCTATTGGTTAGAACTAAAAGCTATGTTCGATTTTCATAAAGTAACCTTTCCTATATTATTGATTAGAAATTCTGTAGTTTTAATTAGTGAAAAACAAGAAACAAAAAGATCTAAATTAGACATAAATTGGGAAGAATTATTTTTGAAACAAGAAACATTAATTGATCTTAAAACAAAACAGTTTTCAGAAATAAACATCGATTTTTCTGAGCAAAAAATGCATCTTAAAAAACAATTTGAAGCATTCCATGAAATAGTACTTAAGACAGATAAATCATTTGCTGGTGCAGTAAATGCTCAAGAAAAAAAACAACTAAAAGGGCTAGAAAATCTTGAAAAACGATTGCTGAAAGCTGAAAAAAAAGTACATCTTGCACAATTGGAAAGAATCATTCAACTTCAAAACGAATTGTTTCCCAATGAAAGTTTGCAAGAACGAAAATATAATTTCTCAGAATTTTATTTAGAAAATGGAATCGAACTTATTCAAAAATTAATTAGAGATCTAAAACCACTTTGCATGAGCTTTTCGATTAGCGAAATGTAACTTCATCGATTTTAATACCGTATTGTCGACAAAAACTTGTTTTTATTAAAAATAATTTTATTTTCGCCTCTTAATTTTACAATTATATAACAATTTAATAATTATGGGTAAAAAATACTTATTTGCAATAATATCAATATTAACGATATTTCCTACATCTTACGGGCAATCTAAAAATCTAATTATTCAAATGGTTAAAGTGGATGGCGGAAAATTCTTAATGGGTTCACCTGACGAAAATAAAATTGCGGAAAATGATGAACAAAAACAACACGAAGTTACTGTTGCTAATTTTGAAATAAACAAACTTGAAGTTTCTGTTTGGGAATGGAAAGAATATTGCAAAAAAACAAAAAAACAAATGCCTGCCAATCAAGTTTGGGGAATAAATGACAATTATCCTATTACAAATATTACTTGGAATGATGCTATTAACTATTGTAACTGGCTAAGTAAACAAGATGGATACAAACCAGTTTATACTTTTGCGGGACCTAACATTATTTGTGATTTTACTTCAAATGGATATAGATTACCAACTGAAGCAGAATGGGAATATGCTGCAAAAGGTGGAAAAAAATCTAAAAACTATAATTTTTCTGGTTCTAATGTTTCCAATGAGATTTCGTGGCAACAAAATAATAGCGAAAAAAGACCACATGCTGTAGGAACAAAACTAGCAAATGAATTGGGAATTTATGATATGAGTGGAAACGTTTGGGAATGGTGTTATGACTGGTATAATAAAGATTATTATAAAAGTGAGGATGGGAAAAACCCAACTGGTCCTATAAGAGGCGAAAAAAAATCGGTTCGTGGCGGTTCTTGGGACAGTAAGGAAAGTTATTTGAGAACTAGCAATAGAATTAGTACAACTCCAGACAGAACTTATGAATTTTACGGATTTAGATTAGCCAGAACGATAAACTAAAATATATTATAAAAGTAAGCTTTCATTTTTATAAAAAAAGATTACTTTTGCACCAAATTAAAAAAAAACAAATGGCAACGAATAGAACATTTACAATGATTAAGCCTGATGGTGTTGAAAACGGACACATTGGCGGAATAATAAACATGATAACTGAAGCTGGTTTTAAAATTGTATCAATGAAATTGACTCAATTGACAGTAGCTGATGCTCAAAAATTTTATGCAGTACATGCTGCAAGACCATTTTACGGAGAGTTAGTAGAATTTATGTCTAGAGGGCCTATTGTTGCTGCTATTTTAGAAAAAGAAAATGCAATTGAAGATTTTAGAACTCTAATTGGAGCTACAAATCCTGCTGATGCTGCTGAAGGTACTATTCGTAAAAAATATGCTACTTCTATTGGAGAAAATGCCGTTCACGGTTCAGATAGTGACGAGAATGCTGCCATTGAAGGTGCTTTTCATTTTGCTGGAAGAGATCAATTCTAATATTAATAGAAAATTTCAAGTATATACTACAAAAAAACACGCAAATTGCGTGTTTTTTTATGCTTCTAAATTATAATATCTCTTCTCAATTCTTTTAATATCCTTAATTGAGCTTTTTGCCCAGGACAATCTTTTTTCTAGAACTTCTACTTCAGATAAATGCCAATTTACATCAGATTGACGCATTCTTTGTGTCAAATTTTGTAAAATAATAGCTGCCGAAACTGAAATATTTAAACTTTCTGTAAAGCCAACCATTGGTATTTTTAAAAATCCATCAGCTTGTTTCAAAATTTCATCAGACAATCCATCTCTTTCTGTTCCAAAAAATAAAGCGCTCGGTTTAGAAATATCAAAATCTTCTAATAAACAATCATTCTCATGTGGTGTTGTCGCAATGATTTGATAACCTTTATCTTTTAAGGTGTTAATACAATTAGAAACGTTATCAAAAGTATTGATATCGACCCATTTTTGTGCACCCATAGCAATTTCTTTATCGATACTTTTGCCATAACGCTCTTCTATTACATTTAATTCTTGAATTCCAAAAACTTCACAACTACGCATTACCGCACTTGCATTATGCATCTGAAAAACATCTTCGACAACTACTGTAAAATGATTTGTTCTATTTTTCAGTACCTTCAAAAATTTTTCTTTCCTGTTTTCTGTGAGTATATTTTCTAAGAAGTCTAGATATTCTAAATCGACCATTTTTTAATTTATTATTTTGCAAAAATACATTATATATTATGTTATAATTTTTATTTATTTTTTAATCAAAACCTTTAGTTTTATAGTAATTTACCATCAAATCGACAAATTTACTATAACTTTCTAAACCGTCTTTTTGCTGGTTTAGTTTTAAAAAGTTATCATAAAAAATTTTAAAACCAGTATCTATAAATGTCTGGTGGCTTTCCCAAAAATCTTGACTTTCCTGATAGTTTTTTAGAACTCCCGGATTGATTGATTTTAGTAATTCTTCGAATATTTTAGGGTTACGAATTCCCCAATTAAACAAACAATAACGCAAAGCAAAACTGTATCCTGAGTATTTAAAATATAAATTATCCGCTTTTGTAGACGATAAAAAACTAATAAAATTACACTCACTTTCGCTAGCATAACCCATTTGATGCGCCATTTCGTGACAAGCCGTACTCGGAAAATTATACATGGGAATCATATCATTTACTTGAGCTTCATTGGTAAATGGATTCAAATAACCTCCAAAACCCATATAAGTTAACGGATAACTAAACAATGATTTTTTCTGGCTCGGAACACCATAAGTAAAAAACGAATATTCTTTAGATAACTTCTCATATGCAACAATCGATTTGTCAAAAATCTGATTTTGTGTATAAACAATTGCTACTTTTTTTGCAGTATCGTTAGTAATCTGAAATTGAATTTCGTTGGTTTTAAGTATTAGTTTTTTAGTAAAATCGAGTAATTGTTTGTCGGAATATTCTCTTTTTATATTCATTTTTTCAAAAAGTGGCACTCGATAATAATTAAAAGCCCATAAAATATGAAAAATAAAATAAGCGACAGAAACAAAACTCAAAACAGATAATAATTTATTTTTCCAATTCTCTTTTCGGTTTTTGTAGAACCAATAAATAGCCCAAATAATTAATATTTCGTACAAAACATCACCAAACGAAAAAGGAATCCAGCCCAAACAAGTGCGAGAAAACCTCGAAATTATTGGGTAAATTCCGTTACTATAGTTTTTCTCCATAAATTCTGGGAAAAATGTAAGTAATTTTAAACCAATAATTTGGACTAATAATAATGATGGGAGTAGGTATTTTTTGTTCACAGAAATGTATTAATATGTAAATATAAATACATTTTATTATTTAAAAACATAATTTTCGACAAAAAATAGGCGGATATTTTTGAGTTCATACTCAAAATAAATCCGCCCTTAAAACCAAACTCATTTTAATTAAAAAAATTACTTACATTAACTTAATCTTAAATCTGCAACAGAAAAATTTGGGTTTTTATCATCTCTAATATATATAACATCAGTATAAAAATCTACTTCACCTGTTTCTATATTGTGCATGGCTCCTATTATTCCAATTTCACCATTTTCGACCATTTGCTCTAATATAAAACTACGTTCGATAATATTTTTGACACTGCGTTTTACATTAATTTTTGATACATTTTCAACAAAAAATGCATTTTTAGAAGTTCTATCTTCTGTTATTGTCTTTTCTTCATAAATTGCTGGTTGAATTTTTGACAATAACTCTGTTAAATTTCCCATTTCTACGTGATCACAAGCCCCTTTTACAGCACCGCATTTACTGTGTCCTAAAACTACTATAAGTTTAGAACCCGCTACTTTACAAGCAAATTCCATACTTCCTAATATATCAGTATTTACAACATTACCCGCAATTCTTACTGAAAAAATATCTCCTAAGCCTTGATCAAATATTAATTCTGCAGAAGTTCTACTATCTATACAACTTAATATGGTTGCAAATGGCCACTGACCATCTACTGTATCATTTACTTGTTGTAATAAATTTCGATCTGCTTTTAAGTTTTTAATAAATCGCTCATTTCCTTCTTGCAAAAATTCTAATGCTTTTCTTGGAGTCATTTGTGTTTGTGATTCTTTATTATGTGTTCTCATTATATTATTTATTTAAAAATCAAATTAATATTCCTCTTTAAATTTGTTTATATTATTATACAAATTTCTAAAATATTTTTTTTTAAGTGTATATATAGATTACTAATTTTTATGCTCTACAAAAACATGTTTTTCTTCTTCTCCACTATTCTCAAGTTCATATGCCTTCTTAAAACCCATCAACTTTACTTTAATATTTTCCTCCTTTGCACGTATTTTTTTAAATTCCTTAATCATATCTAAAACATCATGAGCTATATAAACCGTGTCGGAAGCATTAATAATTACTTTCGAATGCTCTGGAATAGAAGCTAACGTAGATTTAATTGCAGATTTATTTAAAAATGATACTTCTTGTGCTAAATCAATATGAATAATGTCGCCTTCGTTATATTCTTTTTTTCTAAAAGCATAAGCACGTTGCATATTTCCTTTTAAAATAAATATAATACTTATTATAATTCCTAACATTACTCCTTTTAATAAATCTGTAAATACAACAGCCAACATAGTTGCAATAAAAGGGATGAATTGGTATTTTCCTCTTTCGTAAAAATGTTTAATTATCTTAGGATTTGCTAGCTTATATCCAACCATTAGAAGAACCGCAGCCAATGTAGCCAAAGGAATTTTATTTAATACAAAAGGAATTGTTACCGCACTAAATAATAATAAAATTCCATGAATAATACTTGACATTTTAGTTTTTGCACCAGCACCAGCATTTGCAGATGTTCTCACCACAACAGATGTCATGGGCAATCCTCCCAATAAAGCACTAATAATATTACCAATACCTTGAGCTTTCAATTCATTATTAGTATCGGTAGCTCTTTTTCGAACGTCCATTCTGTCTGCTGCCTCAATACATAATAAAGTTTCGATAGATGCTACAACAGCAATAGTGAATCCAACAATCCAGACTTCTTTATTAGTTATGGCTGAAAAATTTGGAAAAACAAAAATTGCTTTAAATTCATCTAACGATTGAGGTACAGGAAGTCTAACCAATAGGTCAGAATTAATTGCAAGGGAGCCACCATAATTAATAAAAATTTGATTCAATAAAACACAAACAATAACGGCTACTAATGCGGCAGGAACCAATTTTAAATCCTTTAAGAATTTTATTTTATTCCAAACAATCAAAATAGTTAATGATACTAAAGTCATAATAACAACTCCCAGATGAATATTACCAAGTACCGAAAATATTTCGGAAAAAGTATTCTGTCCATCAGGTTGCAAAAATGCTAAATCACCCTCATAATCTTTATCATAACCTACAGCATGAGGTATTTGCTTTAAGAAAATAATTACTCCTATTCCTGCCAACATGCCTTCAATGACATTATTAGGAAAATAATTTGAAATTGTACCCGCTTTAAGAAACCCTAAAATAATTTGTATAATTCCAGCTATAAAAACCGCTACTAAAAAATTATCAAAAGCACCTAAAGTGGTAATTGCTATGAGAACAATTGCTGTTAAACCAGCAGCTGGTCCAGAAACGGACAGATGAGATTTACTCAAAAAACCAACTACAAGACCTCCTACGACACCGGAAATTATTCCAGAAAACAATGGTGCACCAGAAGCTAAAGCTATCCCTAAACACAATGGCAATGCCACTAAAAAAACCACTAGCCCAGCGGGAATATCCGAGCTAAGGTTGCCAAAAATATTATTATTTTTTGTCATCCTATATTTAATTTAAAACCATAAATAATCACAAGTAAACTTGTACCTTTTTTTGAGTTTTAAGCTAATTCTGGTGGAGGAATAAACTGAGTAGAAAATGTTGAGTATTTTTTCAACAAATAGGGTTTAGAAACTTTTGAAGTAGTTTCTTTAATAAGAAATAAAAACTCATCAGTATAGGCATAAAAACACTCTAATTTGAGTTTTTTATTTTTTTCTATCTCTTTCGAATGCTCATCTTCATCAAGAACATTCATTGTAACTTTATTTCCTTTCTCAGAATTTATCAAAATTAAAACAATTGATGAAAACTGAAAGAAAATAAAATAAACTAGAATTATTCTTGAGAAAAACTTCATGTGGCAAATATAATTAATTTTAAAAATGTTCATTCCTTATTAACATATTTTTAATTATTAAAGAAAATTTATATTGGATAATTACGATTACTTTTTTGCAAAAAAAGAATTTAAACTTTGTAACTTTGACACTTGTAAATAACAAACTAATAAAAATGAGCCAAGAAATAAGAAACCTTGAACCAAAAGAACTTTGGAACAAATTCGCCGATTTAAACGCAGTACCTCGCCCTTCAAAAAAAGAAGACAGAGTAATCGAATTTATGAAAAACTTCGGTAACAGTTTAGGTCTAGAAACTTTTGAAGATGATATTCGCAACGTAATTATCCGCAAACCAGCAACTCCAGGAATGGAAAACAGAAAAGCTTTGGTTTTACAAGGACATTTAGACATGGTGCATCAAAAAAATGGTGATACTGTTTTCGATTTCGACAAACAAGGAATTGATATGTATGTAGACGGAGACTGGGTTCGTGCTCGCGGAACTACTCTTGGTGCAGATAATGGTCTAGGAGTAGCGATGATTATGGCAATTTTAGAAAGTAA